>JAGOIJ010000074.1 GCA_017995695.1 Candidatus Omnitrophota bacterium
GCACCCGGCCCGCCCATTCCTATCGCCGTAGCCACGCCGACTATATTTCCAGTTCCAATCGTAGCCGCAAGAGCCGTTGATAATGCGCCGAACTGGCTCACATCCCCGTTTCCTTCTTTTTCTTTTGCCACAGCAAGCTGGAAATATAAACCCTGCTCGCCTCGAGCATACCCATACGCGAACCCCCACACTGCTTCTTGTTGAGCATGCACAACAAACACCACTTTCTGCTTGCCCCATATCAGCTGTCGTTGTATTCTCTCAACGGTTAAAACCTCATCATAGTTTATATATCCTTCTTCGGCGAGCCTGAGCGAAAGCTTGACGATTGATGAGAAATCATCGGGTAAAGCTAAACGAGTCTGCGCAAAGAGATCGGCCTCGAAAGGCACCCTTCTTCCAAATAATACGATTGAACTTCCTCCCAACAGCACGGTTGTAGGGCTTGAGGCACTAGCAACACCAAGCCTCTGCTGCACACGCCCTGCTTGAGTAAAATGGCGCGCAGGGCTGGATCCCGGTTCCCGCTGAAAAGCAAAATTATTCACGAACAAACGCAGGTTTCTTGACTTAATTAACAAAAGTGCGGATTGCAATAACCGTTGCTGGAGCTCATCAAGCTTTGCGTCACGAGCAATATCATGCGCAGCCTTCCCGAGTATTCTTATCTCGTCATCAAACGCAACGGAATGTTCTGCGTTCCACTGCTCAGCAGTACCGAGCGCTTTCAGCAACGCCTCATCTCGATTGCTCATAAAGTCATTTAGAATAACGTTTCTTAGAATCTCAATTAACAGCCTGCGCGCTTCTTGACGTATAGCGGGTTGCTCAAGATACCACTCGTCACCTTCAGAAGGTAGCGCCGGCCTGACGCATTGCATAAACGCATGGACAAAGCTAAGTAAACCTGCGCTCTTGATATCTTCTGCTTCGGGAATAACGGCCGATTGTTCATAAGAAACAGGCACACGCAACCGTAACGAGGCAAATAGCTCCTCTGCCTGTTGCTCAAGGCCGCGTAATGATGTATTAAAAACGCTTAACAAAGCCCCTGCATCATCATGCTCTATAGTTTCAAGCAAATCAGCCATCAGCATCGCCCTCTGCATATCTATCTGGCTTCTTGCTCCGGGGCTTGAGGCGCCGCGCGTGGTAACGTAAGCGCCGAGCGGGGTTGAAGCAACATCGGGCAACTGCAAACGATTGAAACCTGCGCACTGCCAATAGCTATCAATATTCTCATTCGACCAGGCACGGTTAACATTCTGCGCATCAGGCTCAAACTTAAAAAGCATGTGGCCATATTTTTCACGCGTGGCCTGCGTCAAAGCATCCTCGGTAATAAGTGCGATATGATTGGCGTACTGAGAGGCGCTACAGGTTGAGCGACCGTTGGGCTTTTCAAACATCGCCTGAATCGAAAAACTTTTATGTCGGCCATTGGCAACCGTCACCACCATATAAGGATTACGCAACAAAAGATCTCCTGTGCCCTGCGTAAAGGTAAGCTCTGGCACTCGTTTATAAATCTCAAGGCAATACTCGATCCAGCGCTCTAATTCCCTCAATCCTCCTAATTCTCGCTCTGCCTCCTGCGTAATCTCCGGATAACGAGGATTTAATTCGCTGAAGACAACGCGGTCTTCGATCGTTACTACTATCTTGTAAAACAACTTTAAGAAATCTGTCTTGGTATACGCCTGATATTTATTCATCCAGTACAGCATAATTGAGGGAATCGGTAGTTCTGATTTCTTTAAGAAATCCCATACGTTCTGTACGCGGATGACAAAAGGAATGGTGGTTTGGCAATCAGGCCGTAAAAGGCCGCGCACCGGGTTAACCTCTTCATTATTATTGAAGCCCCAGTGCCCCAAATCAGAGCCAACGCCTGCCTGCGCCCACAAAAGCGGGGCTTTACCTTCTCCAGAGCCAATTTTCTCCTGCAGCTGTGCGTGGAATCGCTGAACTATCTCGTAAGGAGTAATCTGGGTTGGCTCATAGCGAGAGAGAGGGCCGATTAATCTATCCTGCGGGAAACCTCTTGTTACCCATGGCCCAACAATTGTGCGCCAATGCTCTGCTAAATAACGAGGATCGTGCCCTCCCAGAAATTCAATTGTCTGATCGAAGAAATCCTTTGGCCAGGCATAATCATCCCAATAGCAAAGCCAACGCACTTTTTCAAAATCAATTTCCGGCCCATTCGCATGTGGCCAAGTCCCTAAGAGCCCGTGTGTCTTTCTCCAACCTTCAGTAGTCCCTCCCGTCGCCAGATGCAAGCTTACTTCTCTATTTGCCAACCCCAACAAATAGCGACCAATAATATCAGCAGCGTAATTCATATACGCCTTATTGGGCACAATAACTGCCCGGTTCACTGGCCAGAATCGCGAGAGTGTACGCAGCTGCTCTTCATTGATGATCTCATGCTCTTCTCCATTTGGTCCTATCAACTCAACAGGCTCGAACTGATGGCCGCCATAGAATTCAGAAACCCGATGCAGCGGCCCGTAATTGCGTATCCAAGAAGGAAGCATGTCGAGCGTCTCTGCAATTTCAGGAAAGTTTAATGGCAGTGCAGGGCTTGAGGCGCTGGCTTGATCAATAGAACCATTCTCTCCCTCTGATGCGCGCTCCCAAAGGATAAACCCAATATGACCCAGAAGAGATTCAGAATTGACCAAAGTCTCAAAGGTCTCATCATGATTCCCGGAAACTATCCGGAGGGTATCAAGAGCGATAGGCAGATACGCATTCTGTTCAATATACGTTAGAGCATCAGCACCCTCAACAATCATCCATTCGGCCAACGGTTCCTTCTGGGCACTCAAAACTAATTTCTGAAGCAAGGAATGCTCATGCGATACAACAATCAATATCATTGCTAATGCGAGCACGTGAATCCTCTCCCTTACTGCAAAAACAGCAGCAGGCAACAGTGATTCAATCTCGTTTTCTTCCGGAATAATAATCTCGAAAATATCCAACTCGCGCGGATCCGCTATCGAACCAATTCCTTTAATACGAGCATTGAGCTGACAACGAGCGCTGGCGCGGATGAGGCTTTCTTGTAATTGCGCGATTACAGCACGGACGATCACGTTCACGCGAGTATCATCCTGGAAAGAACTGATGCCTTCGCTATCTAACTGCTCAACGACAATGCCAGCGAGCTGTTGATAAAAATCTCGCACTGCGACAGGGCTGGAGGAAATTCGATCTATCGATTGTTGATAGATGCGCTTATATTCCTCAATCCTCGGCTCCCAATCTGGGTCAAAAATACGGATGTCTTTTAGCAAACGCGCGTACTCCCGCGGCCTATTGATATACATTTCAAAAAGGCCTTCTATCCTTGTGTATATTTCCCGCGCACTATGCATGCGCTCCTCAACGGAAACCGGGTCATCGTCAATTTCAAATCCAGGGACAGGCGCAATGGGCGTTCCTTTATTTTCGTAAAAATCAACGAGTCCTCCTCTGGCTGTTACTACAATCGGTGCTAACAATAACGCCAATTCTTGGTTAGCGATTCCTCCCGGCTCATCAATAGAAGGCATAATCGCTACTTGCACGCCTGCGCCAATCTGTTTCGCTAAGACCGGATCAAATTGTTCGATAAAGGCAAGCTTGGTTTTATATTCTTTGCGCTCAACCAGCTTGCGTAGCTGCCGCACCACGACCTCGCCTCGGGGGTCGCCGGCAGTGCCCAAAATGACCATTTGCGGATGAATACCGGTGGACGGATCTTGCATCGCAAGCAGCTCTTCTATCAAAGGCCTCCCGTCAATTTCAAGCGGCGTAAAGAGCACATTCAATCCTTTTTGTTTTACTATGCGCGTAACGATACCGATCACGAATTGAATAGGTTGCGCCCACAATAAGCCGACCTTATCCTGCAAGGCGACCTTGTTTGTTTCCTTCCAAGCAAACTCATTGCTGCCGATCTCTGCACGAAAACCATTTTCGCGTAACGCCGCAAGATTCTGTGGTCTGTGCTTTGCCGAACGGATACCATTGTACACATAGGTTAATCTATCGCGCATCTGATTTAAAACGCCATCGAGTCCGTATCCGCGCTTTACGGTCAGCGCTTCCTTCATATGGCCTTTGCTTACAAAGACGATTTTGTCGGCATGCAAAAAGGCCCCCTTCATGAGATTATGCCTGCCAGGCACAAATCCGCCGGGGAAAATCGACCAGAATTCTAAACCGTCATTAAAAATGCCATCGCGCAACGCAGACGGAAGGTTCGTTAAAGCAAATAAATCCACTGAAACAGTTTGAGCGTTTACTGCTCTATTCAAAACACCGTTTCTGCACAAATAATGCATAAGCTTGGTGTTTTGTTTAACCGCTAAGAAGCCGGGGAATAACCCTTGATATTCAAGGTTATGCGTCGTAAATACTGCGGCTGGCCTCCTGCCTAATGGCCAATCGTGACGCGCGTACAATTCTTTCATAAAAATCGGGCCGAGGGCAGTCTGCCAATCGTTAAAGTGCAATACATCGAACTGTACACCAAGCGCGTCTTGAATTAAATAAGGTGCGCGAGGAAGTATAATTGCTTCGATATAACCGCCCAACGAATCAGGGTCAGGCTTATTATATAGCTCGACAAAGAAGTTTCCGCTCTCATCAATGAGGCCGAACACCGGCACCCCTTCCTGCTCAAGATAAACAACGGTGAGCGGAATAACACCTAAGCCGACCGGGACCTCAAGATTCATAAGTCTTTCACCGCCGAACGCGATGAGAAAATTATCAAGCGTGCCATAATCATGTTCGATATCGGCAAGACGTATCGGCGTGGTAATGCACGCGGCAACGCCTTCCTGCCGTAAGGCCCACGGTAAATCTTTCATATACACGCCCTGGCCGCCGCCTTTTCCGGCAACCTGCGTAAGACGCTTGCCATGAAGATTATTAAGCGGCATCTCCATTGCTACAAGATTCACCAAAAGATTATCTGCCAGGCGCGCGCTCAAGAATATCTCTCGGATTTTAAGGGCTCGATTAGTATTAATAACCTTTGCAAAGAATGTATCGCTGGCAGCGGCGGGCGCAACCCAACTGATCCCTGCGTTGATTGCGGCAAAATCAAGCGCTTTAAGGTTCACTACCATTTCGATATCTTCCTGTCCTGCAGGAACAGCTGCGAGCGTAAGATTCATTGACGATGAAGAAGGATCGGCGAACATGGGCAGCTTGGCAGAAATTGTTGCAGAAAATTTCTTCATGAGTAAAGCATCTAAATGCCAAATGCCCCTTCTCCAGCCTGCAATGGTTAAGGTCACCTTAGTAAACCCTTTCGCTCTTGCTAGTTCAAAGAAATGTGATAGCAGCGCGGTTGCCAAACCTTTCCTTACTAAGCATTGATCGGTAGCTACTGAAAGCAGATAGAGCGTTTTTTTGTTTCCTCGTAAACCGCTATATTTCTCAAGCTCCGGCAGCGCAGTCAGATATCCAACGAGCTTCCCCTGATCGTCTCTTGCTGTTACCGAAAAACCGCCTGCTCTCTGTTGTAGCCATAATACCTGCTCACTTGATTCTGTCCCGGGAATGCCCTGGCCACTGCTACCCTGGATATCGTCGGTCTGCAACACATTATCTTCGGCAACTCTTACCACCATTCCATTACGCAATTTCAAGAAACGCGCGTTGATCGTTTTCTTAACGGCTGCCGGACTTGAAGCTTCCGGCCCCAACAGGTGAAGCCCGGCTTCAAGACTTTCCTGTGCTTGCGGGCTAAGCGCCGCGTTAGAATTGATCTCTACAAGCTCGATCATGCCGAAAATACCACGCTCCTGGGTTACTCCGTTTGCGATGCTTCGTAAAGGCACCGCAAGGCTCATCCCGACTTCATTCCTTGTTTGCGGCCGGGCGAGGGAAGCAGTAATGACGTTATCAAGCAACGGCCACACTGCATTGCTTGTCAAATACAGCATTTCAGTATGATCATTGGCGCCGAATCTTTTCCGGTCAATCAAAGGCAACCCAGCGATCACAAAATATAAAGGCTTAGCTTGAGCGCGATGGGTTCGGTCAAAAACATACTCCAAGAGAATACTATAGGCGCTATAGGCGCTTTGGATCAGGCGGAAACGGGAAACAGCAGGATGAAGTTTATGCTCGGAGCGCAGAAAATCATTGATAAAAAACGTGGTGAACTCCTGGAAACTAAGCATTGCCTTGCCTACTAGTTCCTCAAGCTGATCATACATAACATCGCTTCTCCTGCTCAGCACCATGTGTATCGCTTCACGCACCAATTCTGTGTCTGAATGGATATTCTCTAAAACAACCCCCAGCTTTCTCTCGGGGTGGAAACGCAACACGTCCTCGTAATGTATGGCTCGCTGGCGCCTCCTTGCTTCTGCGCTAAGCGTCTTAAGACGGGAGAAATTTTCCCGCAGATAACTGATGCCGATGATACGCTGGCGCCAATGCTCAAAGTTACCCGGCGTTCCAGGAATAGGATTCTTCAGCATCCCCTTAACATCCTGACACAAAGGCCACGCAACCAGGTATTGATTATGATCGCGATCAACAAGCAAGGTATTCGCATGAGCCGGTTTAATCCCGTAAACTAAATCTGCCTCTTCTTCTTCGGGGAGGAATCCGTACACCATGGCACAGCAGCGGCGCTCTTCAGTGGTGCGCTCAACCAATGCCGGAAGTAAAAGATTTTTTCCTTCAGAGGGAGAGAAAATAGATTCTTCAATATACCAGTTCGGTACAAATTCGACCCCTGCTAATCCATCCTTAGCAGAGGGGATACCGATAAAAATCTGCGTATTATCAGGCACGCGTATATGCGTGTTGGATAATTTTACCTTCGGCCCGATGCGCAAACACGCGTTCTCTCCGATTTCTGCGGTGACATTATAAGCAAACACATGTTCAGGATCGGTAAACTCAACTTTTTCTTCAGGGAAATGAGAATCAATAAGCTGACGGTCGATGCCGGGCAAGCCAAAATATCTTCTGCCGCCATCGTCGAAGGCGACAAAATCCGCTGCGGCAATATAGGAGCGGGGATTGCCCACATCAAACCAAAAGCCGCTTATTTCGCCCGGCCGGGCGCATTCGGCAATGCCTAAATCAGCTACATAAAACTTCAAGCCTGTTTCAGGATTATGCAAATCATGCACAATCTGCCACAGCTGAATACGATCTTCGGGTTCGGTAATACTATCCCAGCTTGCCGGAAGCAATACCTGTTGCTTCCCCTTTAACGATTTAATAGCGTTTTCGTTCTCTGTTTTATGTTGCGCTTCCAGAGATTTAATCTGCGCTAAGAATCCGTTTGCCTGCTCGATCATTTCAAGATTAACGAACGCGCCTTCCCCTAATGTCGCGAATAAACCAAAAGGATATTTTTCGCGCAACATTCTTGTGTCATGGGTCCTTTCATTGCTTGCGCACGGAACGCTTAACGCCTCAAATATCCGGCGCAAGGCATGGTTCTTAAAAGCGATCAGGAAGGCATTACGAATAACCAATCCGGAACCATTAAGCGCCAGATCAAGCACCTGATTAAAATTGCCTTTTTCTTTAAACCCTCTCAATCTACCATCCGGGCCTGCGGCAATCAAACCCAGGTCGGTTAATTTATTATCAGTTATATGGGCAGCGGTTTCGATAAATCCTTCATTCGCCACCCT
>JAGOIJ010000075.1 GCA_017995695.1 Candidatus Omnitrophota bacterium
GAGCAAGCTTCAGCCTTTATCGCGCCTCATTTTTGGTTTAGGGATCCGTCATGTCGGAGAAAAGGCAGCGTATGTCTTGGCGCAAAAGTTTTGCACCATCGATAACCTTATGCATGCACAAAAAGAGGATCTTGATGCGCTCTATGAAGTAGGCGATGTTATGGCTGATTCGATCAAAACATTTTTCAAGCAACAGAGCACACGACAGCTTATTGCTAAACTTAAGCAGGCAGGGTTGCGATGCAAAGAAGAGAACATTGTCCATAAGAAATCAGCGTTGACCGGGAAAACCGTTGTGTTCACCGGGGAACTTAAGCATTTTACTCGGATGCAGGCTGAAGCAATAGTTCGCGAGCACGGCGGCAATCCTGCTTCATCCGTAAGCAAGCTCACTCATTTTTTAGTTATCGGAGAAAACCCAGGATCAAAGTATGCCAAGGCCAAGGCCTTGGGGGTACCGATTATCACGGAACAGGAATTTAGGGAGATGGTATCATGAAAAAGGTTATGTTTTTGGTTGTTTCTTGTCTATTGTTAATTTCGCTCATTGGCTGTGAAGCCTTCGTGCGGAAATTTACCCGCAAGTCAAAGCAAAAAGATCTTGAAGTTGAGGAGATGGTGCTTGTTCCGCAGGAATATCAGGCTCCTTATAAAAGCGCTGACGAGCAGTACCAGCAGTATTTTGTTTTTTGGAAATCTTGGCACGATGAGCTTATCCAGACGTTGGTGCCGAATGCCAGCCATAAGCGGCAGCTTGGTTGTATTGATCAGGCGCTTAAGAATTTCTTGAATCTTACGTTGCTGGTTAAAGGCGAAAAGAAAGAACAATTAGAAAGTTATCGTGAGGCGCTGGGAGATCTGCGAGAAAGGATTGCGCGCGACGTTTATGGCGCTAATGTTGCGAATCATCGGCAGCGAGCGGAAACCATCAAAAGAAATATTCTGCGCGATTGTTCCTATAGCGATGTGCGCAGTAATTTGTCATCATGATACTTGAAACTATTGTTGTCGGCCCGATGCAGGTGAATTGTTATTTGGTTGCCGAAGATCGCAATCAACCAGCAGTTTTAATTGATCCAGGCGCGGAAAGCCGCAAGATTAAGAAAACACTTGATGCTCTTGCTTTAGCAGTAGCTTATATTATTAACACCCACGGCCATTATGATCACATTGGCGCGGATAATGACTTTGATTGTCCCGTGTATGCGCATCAGGATGACGTGGCTATGTTGCAAGATCCGGCCTTAAACCTTTCAGGGTTATTCGCTATTCCGTTTAAAGTTACGTCGAAGATAAACGCCGTTACGCAAGGTCAGAACCTTTGCGTTGGTTCATTGAATTTTAAGGTTATCCATATACCTGGCCATACACCGGGTGGGATGTGTTTATTGATGGAGAGGGAAGAAAAGACTATTTTGTTTTCGGGGGATTCCTTATTTTTTATGGGTATTGGCAGGAGCGATCTGCCGCGTGGCGATGGCGATTTGCTGGTCAGCTCTATACGCAAAAAACTTTTAATACTGCCAGACGATACCTTAGTGTTGCCTGGGCATGGACCTGCTTCAACTATTCGTCAAGAAAAAGAGCACAACGAATTCTTACGCTACGATGCGTGAACTGATCGATTCCTTTCTTAGCTACTTATCTGTTGAGCGCGGCCTATCAAATAATACCATTACTTCATACCGCAGAGACTTGTTGTTGTATTCGGATTTCTTGCGTCAGGCCTCCATCGATGCTTTGTCAAAGACAAGTAGAAATGACGTAGTAAATTTTATGCTGTTTCAGAAAGATTTAGGGTTAGCCGCAAATTCTGTTGCTAGGCGTTTGGCAGCGATTAAGGTTTTTTACCGTTTTCTCGTGCGCGAAAGGATTCTAAAGCAGGATCCTACGAATCTTATCGATTCACCTAAGTTGTGGCAGAAGATTCCGGAGACGTTATCGTTGAATGAAGTTGAGGCGTTGCTGAACCAGCCTAATACGCGCTTGCCCCAGGGTATCCGCGATAAGGCTATTCTTGAGGTCCTCTATGCAACCGGGATGCGAGTATCTGAAGCAGTGAATCTTTTGGTTGCGAATATAAATGTAGATATCGGTTTTTTGCGTTGTATCGGCAAGGGGAATAAGGAGCGCGTTATCCCGTTGGGGAAAAAAGCGATTGTCGCTCTTAAGCGTTATCTTAGCGAGGCAAGACCGCTGTTGCTAAAGACGCGGGAATCAGAATTTCTGTTTATCAGCAGGCTGGGGAAAAAGATTTCGCGGCAATCATTCTGGAAGATTATAAAAAAATATGCCCGCCAGGCCCGGATCAAGAAACCGATTCGCCCTCACATCTTGCGTCATTCCTTTGCGACGCATCTGTTGGAGCGGGGGGCGGATCTGCGTTCTGTTCAGGAAATGTTAGGGCATGCCAATATTTCTACAACCCAGATTTATACCCATATCAATAAAGATCGATTAAAGGCGATCCATAAGATGTACCATCCGAGACCGTAGATATGAAAGAACATTTTAAAGCGTTGCCGCGTCCAATCAGAGCGATCATCACTCTTATCTCTGGCGTTGCCGTGCGCAAGAAAGTCAATGCGTATCTGGTGGGAGGGTTTGTAAGGGATCTTTTGTTACAGGTGCCAAACCTTGATCTTGATATTGCTGTTGAAGCAGATGCGTTAGCATTCGCAGAATCGCTTGCTCATCGTTGTGAGGCTAGCCTTACGAAGCACGAGCGTTTTGGCACAGCTACGCTTATCGTGCCTGGAGGTTATAAGATTGATATTGCAACGTGCCGTAAGGAAACCTATCCGCATCCGGCGAGTTTGCCTATTGTGGCTCCCAGTAATCTTAGGGATGATCTCTTTCGGCGCGATTTTACCATTAACGCCATGGCCATTGCGTTATGTGGCCGGCAAAAAGGAGAACTCATTGACTTCTTTGGCGGAAAACTTGATCTTTTGAAGAAGCAGATCCGCTTATTGCATGATAAGAGCTTTGTTGATGATCCAACCCGCATATTACGCGGTATACGTTTTGAAACGCGCTATGCTTTTCATTTTGAGCGGACAACGCGCGCGCTTTTACAAGAAGCCTCTGACGGTGAGTTTTTGCTTTCTGTCCAGCCGCAGCGCATTCGCAATGAATTGATATTGCTTTTGCAAGAGTCGCATCCTCGTTGCGTCATGCAAAGAGTTGATCAGATCGTGGGATTGCGTTTTATCAGCCCTTACCTGCGCATGACTAAGAAAACAAATCAACTGTTGCGCTATATTGAGCAAGAGATTTCCTGGTTCTCCTTGCATAACCGCAAAAAAAGGGTTCTTGAGCAATGGTTAGTCTACCTTTGCGGTCTGTGCGATACGTTATCGTCGCGCCATCTGCGGGGAGTGTGCGATCGGTTTATGTTTCGTGCACGCGAGCAGAGTATATTGAGAAGCGTCAAAGAAATACGCAAGTCCGCTATCGCCTTGCTTTACGATAAGCATACGCACCCAGCGCGTATAGTTCAGTTTTTAAAGCCGTTATCTTTCGAGGCTATTATTGCGCTTAAGGCAAAATATCGCCATCGCGTTGCTCAACAGCATATCAGTAAGTACATTAAGGTTTACCATGATGTCGGTCTTTTGATTTCCGGTAAAGATCTGCGCTCGCTGGGTATCGCCCCAGGCCCGCGCTACCAAAAAATTTTCTCAAACCTACTAAGGGCAAAACTTGAGGGCGGCATTACCACGAAACAGCAAGAATTAGTATTTATCAAGAAATTGCTCGATCGTTTATGACTATCGGCGTCTTAACGCTTGAATTGTTTATTGGGCAGAGTAATTCGCTTAAGGCAAAGCGGATGGTGTTGCACAGTTTAAAGGCGCGGTTGCGCAACCATTTTAATGTTGCGGTTGCACAGGTTGATGATGAAGACAAGTGGCAGAAGGCAACTATTGTCGTCGTGGGGGTAGCGGGGAAGCGGCCGGTTGTGAACAGTCTTTTATCTTCGGTAGTCACTTTTGTTGAACAGGTAGATGCAGTACAGCTCATAGATTATGAGCTGGAGTTATTATAAGGAGAGACAATGGTGCGGTATCAAAGAGTAGCAGAGGCGATTAGGCAGGAAGTAAGCATGATTGTCCACGATAAGCTTAAGGATCCGAGAATTGGTTTTATTACTATCACCGGTGTTGAACTAACGCAGGATATGCGTTATGCCAAGATTTTCTATAGCGTGTTGGGCAAGGATGAAGATTACCGCAAGACGCAAGAGGCGCTTGATTCGGCGCTCGGTTTTATCAGGCACCTTGTGGCAGAGCGCATCCGATTGCGTTTTGCTCCCGAGATTGTTTTTAAGCAGGACCGTTCCAGTGAATATAGCATTCGGATACAGGAAGTTTTACAGGAGATTAAGGGGCTTGACGGTTCTCCTCAAGCTCAAGAGGCTGTTCCTGAAAAAAAACCTAGAAAGGAAAAACGCCGTGGGCCTCCAAAAAATAGTCGACGTTCTAAAAACAAAAAATAACTTTCTTGTCACTTCGCACATTAATCTTGAGGGCGATGCCTTAGGGGCGGAATTGGCATTTGCGCATCTGGTGCGTGCGCTCGGTAAGCGCGCCTGCATTGTCAATGATGACGTGGTGCCGTACGGGTATGATTTCTTAACTGGGGCAGAAGAGATTAGCAAGGTAAAGCAACTAAAAAATATAAATTTTGATTGTTTCGCGATCCTTGATTGTTCGGATTTACGAAGATGTGGAGAGGTGGCGCATATCCTGGTAAATCGCGCCATTCCCATTATGAATATTGATCATCACGTGAGTAATGAAAATTTCGGCGAGGTAAACTGGGTTAACGAGCATGCGTCTTCCTGTTCAGAGATGATTTACACGCTTTTTAAAACCTTGCGTATCCCTTTTACCAAAGAAGTAGCGTTGGCATTGTACGTGGGGATTATGACGGATACCGGATCATTCCGCTATTCAAATACAACTCACTACACGCACGAGGCCGCCGCCGAATTATTAACCTTTGGTTTAAAGGTCCCGGAAATCTACAAGAATATTTACGGCAATATCAAATTTCAGGATGCCATGCTGCTGGCGAGAATTTTACCGACGATCAAGCGCCAATTTTCCGGCCGCGTTGCGGTATTTGAAATCAAGCAAGGGTTGCTTAAAAATAAAAGGATTGATTTCGATCTTTCTGAGCATATCCTCTCCTTTGGCCGTGGGATTAAAGGCGTTGAGGCTGTTTTGCTTTTTAAGGAAAACGCTCTTGTTAAAAATGAGATCCGCGTAAATTTTCGTTCGCAAGGCAAGATTGATGTAAATAAAATAGCGCGCTTTTTTGGCGGGGGAGGTCATAAAACCGCAAGCGGCGCTACGATTAAAGGCGCGTTATCTTCGGTGCGCAGAAAAGTATTGGCAAAGATTAAAGAATCTTTGTAACTGGCTCATTTATCATGAACGTTATTCGTGGGTTGAGAAACATAAAGCGATTCAAGAATCCAGTTGTGGCGATGGGTGTGTTTGACGGCGTTCATCGCGCTCACCAGAGAATTTTACGCGCAGCAGTTGCAAAGGCACGGGCGATTGGCGGCATAAGCATTGTCCTGACGTTTGATCCGCATCCGCAAAAAGAAGATAGGATATCTTCGCTTGAGCATCGTTTACAATTAATGGATCAATTAGGAATACAGGTCGCGATCGTCTTGCAGTTTAATAAGCAATTCGCAAAAATTTCCGCCGATGATTTTATCCGCGATATCTTGGTGCGTCGGATTTCCGTTGATTATGTTTACGTCGGAAAGAATTTCCGTTTTGGTGAAAGCGCCTGCGGCGATGTGCGACTCCTTAGGCGATATGCCGAAGTTTTTCATTTTAAGCTAAAGGTTTTTCCGGTCATCACATTGCACGAAAGGTCAGTCAGTAGCACGTATATTCGGCGATTAATCGTGCAGGGTAAGTTGTCGAGAGCGCAACGACTCCTTGGCCGTCCGGTAAGCATTTTGGGAACGGTTATTCATGGCACAGCCTGGGGCAGGCGCTTGGGATTTCCAACGGCTAATCTTAATCCCCATCATGAAGTTTTGCCTCCCGCAGGTATTTACGCAGTGCTGGTAAAAATTGAACAAAAAAAATATAAAGGAGTTTGTTATATCGGCAGAAAGCCAATTGTTGGGCCAGCTGTTTTGCGTTATTCTCAATCTTCTCAATTAACCATTGAAGTCACTATTTTAAATTTCAATGAAAATATTTATGGCAAATATATTGAAGTGCAATTTCTTAAGAAAATAAGAAATGAGCAGCAATTTTTGAGTTCCGCTTTATTAATTAAACAGATTAAAAAAGATATTATTAAAGCAAAAGAGCATTTTTCCCGCCATTCTTTCTAGCCACAATATCTAGACAATAAAATAATTTTATCTACTACTTGTTGTATTTAAGCATGTTAGGATAAAATTTATCTTGACAAAAGGGAGCAATTTTCCTATACTTAGAACACTAAGTGGTTAAAAGTGGAATAAAGTGGAAAGAGGTCTGCCGTGTTTTATGGCGAATATTTTCATACCATAGACCGTAAAGGTCGTATTATCCTTCCGGCAAAATTTCGTGAAGCAGCTAAGTCGCATTTTATAGAAAAATTCTTTGTGACTAGAGGGCTGGATGCCTGCCTTTTTATGTTTTCAGAAGAGGAGTGGCGATTGCAAGAATCAAAATTCAAGTCAATGCCATTTACGAAACAGGAGGCACGCACCTTTAATCGCTTGTATTTTTCTGGGGCAGTTGATCTCGTTCCCGACAGGCAAGGAAGGATTCTCCTGCCACAGTTCCTTAAAGACTTTGCCGCGATCAAACGAGATGTTGTGATCGTCGGTGTTTCAAATCGCATCGAACTATGGTCAAAGGATGCCTGGCATCAGTTTTTCGGAAATTCCCGGCAACTGTTTGAAGGCATTGCTGAAAAATTAATGGAGGGTTAACCTCTTTTGACTTTGTATGAGCGTGGTTTCGCGCGTTTCTTAATAGATGCGCGCTGGTACCTATAGAGACAGTGAAACAACAATTACATATCCCAGTGATGCTTAAGGAAGCGATGGAATATTTAAAACTTAAGCCTCACGATATTGTCTGCGATGCAACGCTTGGGTTAGGCGGACACAGTGAACGTATCCTTGAAAAGATTGCGCCATCCGGCCGGCTGGTCGGTATCGATCGCGATGAAGAGTCATTAGCTATCGCTCGTGACCGATTGCGGCAATGGAGTAGCATCTGCGATTTCGTACATGGCAATTTTGCGGATATCGATACCATTGCGCAGAATCTGAATATTAAGAAATTCGACGCCATACTGTTTGATTTAGGGGTTTCCACCTATCAACTTGATGATCCAGAGCGAGGATTCAGCTTTAAAAATGAGGGACCGTTGGATATGCGCTTAGACCGCTCAAGTTATATTTCAGCGTATGATTTGCTTAATAATCTCACTGAAGAGGAAATATCAACGTTGCTGTGGAATTTCGGGCAGGAGCGTTGGCATACGCGTATAGCTCATGCGCTTATCCAAGAGCGGGAGCGTCATCCCATTGCAACGACAGTTGAATTAGCCGATATCGTGGCGCGTTCAGTGCCTTCGAGGTTCCGCTATAAATATTAT
>JAGOIJ010000076.1 GCA_017995695.1 Candidatus Omnitrophota bacterium
CGGCGGTAAGCGTCAAAACCAAAAGAAACCGGATAATCAAAAAACCACGGTTCAGTAAAACTCAAAAGATAGGAGTTGCTTAACGTACCGAACGATGCGCGCAATTTCAGGTTTTGTCCATCGCCGGTGAAATAAGGGATATTCTTCCAATCAAAATTCTTCTGCTCGATCTCGATGAAACCAACAAACTGCTCAATTGTGCTATACCCACCGCCAAAGCTGAATGCTCCGGTTTTTGATTCCTTCACATCCACCACGAGATCTTTTTTATCGCTAACCTGCGTATCTTCGGTATCATAGCTTACATCTTCAAAGAAACCGAGATTTTGTAAACGCTCCTTACTACGCCGCAGCTTTTCACCATCAAACTTATCGCCGGGCTTAATGCGCAGTTCTCGGCGGATTACCACATCTTTTGTCTTTATATTACCCCTGATCTTAATCTTATCAACAAACGCAATCGTATTCTCGGTGATCGTGTACTTAATGTCTACCCGGCTGGTATACGCGTTTAATGATGTGGTCTCATCAACCGTAGCCATGATATAACCGCGGTCAAAATATAGACCCGAGATAGCAACAATATCCTGCTGCATACCTTCCTGGCTAAATACATCACCAGGGGCGCACTCCTTAACCTTAGCAAGAAGCTCCTTAAGGGAAATATCTTTATTGCCCTCGATAACCACATTGCCGACAAGATACTTTTTACCCTCTTCAACGCTTACGGTAATATATAAAAAGGGCTTACGGGCGTCAGAGGTAACATTATAATTAACCACAACATCAGTAAACCCTTGTTTATGATAAAATGAGCGGATACGCTCCATATCCTCCTCAAGCACATCTTCCTTCAATACCCCGGCATTAAACAGCCACGCAGGCCTGGTCTTCATCAACTTGATAATTCTCTTGTCAGAAAAGTGCTCATTGCCGGCGACAGTAATACGTTTGATACGGATACGTTTGCCCTCTTGCACAACGAATTGCACCGTTGTTTTCTGCGTTGCTTCATCGGTGGCAACTGTATACTGGATATCAACTGCGCCAAAGCCCTTCTTTTCGTACATGCCCTTAAGCGTCTGCACATCTTCGGTAAGGTTCGGATAATCAAGATACTGGCCTTCCTTGGTCTTCAGCATACCCTTGAGCTTCTCATCTTTCATGGTGATACGCGTCATGCCGGAAAACGTTACTTTCTCAATGATCGGCCTCTCCACCACCGCAACCACAACCTTTAAGCCATCCTTATAATCCTGCGTATCAATATTGATATCGCTAAAAAATCCCAGAAGATACAAACGCTTTAAATCATCGCTAATAACATTCTCAAGGTAAGGATCGCCAACGCGGGCTTTCATCTTGGAAAGAATCGTATTGGTACTAATAGACTTATTGCCGGTGATCTCGACAGCGGTGATTATTTTGGCGGGTTTTGATGCCTCGAGCACATTCGCTTCTTGTTCTTGTGGAGGCGCTTCTTGAGCGTCATTTAAAGATTCCGAAACACTCTCAAGCGCGGGCTCCTGCTCATTTGTTTCTTGAGCAACCGTTGCGCCTTGCACACCTATAACAAATAAACTAATCAACAAGAAGATTGAAAGCTTACGCATTAGCGATATTATACACGTTTTGCTATTTTTCGCAAACACTTTATTCAACGCGAGCAATATTTTCAAAGCGCGTATACTCTTTTATAAATGATAGTTTAACCGAGCCAACGGGGCCGTTACGCTGCTTAGCAATAATAACTTCTGCGATGCCTTGATTATCTGGCGTAGGATTATAATACTCCTCGCGCAGGATCAAGACCACAACATCGGCATCTTGTTCAATGGCTCCGGACTCTCTTAAATCAGACAGCTGCGGACGATGATCATTACGAGATTCAACTGCGCGAGAAAGCTGACTGATAGCTACCAGCGGCACGTGCAATTCTCGCGCTAACGCCTTAAGGGAGCGGGAAATTTCCGAAATCTCCTGCTGGCGGCTTTCCATGCTCGTGGCTGAACCTCGCATTAATTGCATATAATCCAAGATAATAAGTTGAATATCATGGTGAGATTTAAGCCTCCGCGCCTTAGCCCTTAACTCCATAACAGAAATAGCGGGAGTATCATCAATATATATAGGGGCTTCGGAAAGTTTGCCCGCAGCCGCAGTTAAACGCGGCCAGTCAGACGTCGCAAGGAACCCCGTCCTCACCTTATGCGCATCAACTTTGGCGTGGGCGCACAACATCCTCTGCGCCAGTTGTTCCTTTGACATTTCCAAACTGAAAATTGCCGTGGGGATTTTCTCGATGATCCCCGCATACTCGGCAATGCCTAACGCTAATGCGCTCTTACCCATCGATGGCCGTCCGGCGACAATAATTAAATCCGAAGGCTGTAATCCCGCTGTCTTGATATCAAAATCAACGTAGCCGGTTGGAACACCGGTGACATGCGCTTTTTTCTGATACAATTTATCAATCGTCTCGATGCTTTCCTTAACAATCTCCTTCAGGTGCATGTACGTGCCATGCCCCTTACGATCGCTTACCTCAAAGATTAAACGCTCGGCATCATCAACAACCTCATCGACACGTCCGTCGCTTTCATAGCACAAAGAAATAATCTTAGTGGAATTATTAATCAACGTGCGCAGGGTGCTTTTTTCTTTAACAATAGCTACGTAGTGATTAATATTAGCTGCGGTAGGAACAGCGTTGGTAAGAGCAGTTAAATAACTGACTCCTCCTACCTCATCAAGAGAGGCATTGCGCTTAAGCTCATCAGTCAGGGTTATAAGATCGACTGCCTTATTGGCGGCATACAGCGACAGGATCGCTTCGAAGATCCTACGGTGATTATCCTTATAGAAAACCCCGACATCCAAACGCTCGGCAGCGCAGGCGATAGCATCTTCATCAAGCAGCATGGAACCTAAAACGGCCATCTCTGCTTCGAGGTTTTGCGGAGCGATCTTATCGAATGATACGTCGGTAGGCATGTGGTAGTTTATTTTTTAACGACCCAGATCTTTACCTTCGCCTCAACTTCTGCATGCAACTTAACGGGGATTTCATAAATGCCCAACGCCTTGATAGGCTCCGGCATAACGATCGTGCTTTTGTCAAGCGTGACGCCCTCTTCCTGCAAGGCGTTGACAATATCTTGGGCTGTAATACTGCCATACAAGGATTCATCATCCTGCGTAAGCACCGGCATCGTCAATGATAAACCAGCGAGCCGCTCTTTCACCACTTCAAACTCTTTCTTAACCTTTGCGGATTCTACTTTCTTTTTCTCTTGTTCCTGCGCTACCTTTTGGAGGTTGTCCGCTGTCGCAGGAATCGCTAGCTTTTGGGGTAACAGAAAATTCCGGGCAAAGCCATCTTTAACCTTAACCACCTGCCCACGCTTGCCGATTTTTTCAACATCTTTATGTAAAATTACTTCCATCGTTCACCTCACTTGGCAAAGCGCGTTTCTTAGCCGCGCACGTATGGTAATAAGGAAATAAACCGCGCCCTCTTCACCTGTTCAGTCAACATTCTCTGGTGTTTTGCGCAATTGCCCGATATGCGGCTAGATAGGATCTTGCCGCGCTCTTTAATTAAAGACTCAAGGGTACGCACATCCTTATAGTCAATCGCCTTAACCTTATTGGCGCAGAAGCGGCAGAATTTTTTCTTCATCAACAAATGCTTGTCTGACCGCTTGCTATTTAATTTTGTTTTTGATTTTAATTTTGTATTAATTCTCATCAGCTTGCTCCTCGCTTTCTTGTAACCAGCTCGATTCAGTAGAATGTTCCTCAGCTATTGCCTCTCCTGACACGTGGCTTGGGCTTGCATTCTTTCCCGGCGCCCCGCCTAAGAACTGCACCCGCTCTGCCCTTACTTCAATAGTGTTGCGTTTCTGCCCTGCAGCGTCCTCCCAAGAACGTGACTGCAGGCGACCCTCCACCAGGACAGGACTTCCTTTATGTAAATATTGGTTGCAGCTTTCCGCTTGCTTATCCCAAATAACGGCAGTCACAAAACAGGTTTCTTCTTTGAGTTCCTGTGTTTTTGTTTTAAACTTCCGGTTCACCGCTAACCGTAGATTGACTACTGCGGTTCCCTGCGGCGTATAACGTAACTCCGGATCTTTTGTCAGATTGCCGATTAAGAGCACTTTATTAAAACTAGCCATGGATTCCTCCCCTTGCCTTACTGCGCGCGCGTTATCAACACCCGCAAGATATCTTCATTGAGCTTATACGCATGGCGTAACTCTTTGATTGCCTCTGTGGGAGCTGTAAAATTCATAAGATAATATACTCCCTCCATATGTTTTTTTATTGGAAAGAATAGCTTGCGCCTTTCTGCCCAAATACTTGCAGAAAGCACATTGCCCTGCCGCTTTGTGACGGCTTCATTAATCTGTGCAAGCACACCCTTGCGCGCCTCTTCAGATAAATCCGGCCTAATGATACACATTGCTTCATACTTGTTCATCCCATCTTCTCCTTCAGTAAGAATCACACCTTCAAGGGCAATTCTTTTTTCTGTTAAACATGTTCATGGCTTTTTCTTTATCACCATGCGCCCACGTTTCAATGCAGGCGCACGCTTCAAGCATAAACATGCGAAGCTCTTTTTGCTCAAGCTTCGTGAATTTAGAGAGCACAAACCGGGCAGGATCAATAACTCCTTGCGGCCTTCCGATCCCTAGCCTGATGCGGCAAAAATCCTCTCTTCCGAGGGCTGCAATGATTGATTGGAGCCCGCGATGGCCACCTGAAGACCCAGAAGAACGCATCCTGATACGCCCAAATTCAAGATCAAGATCATCACACGCTATTAAGGTATCGGCAGGCGTAATATTATATTTGTTTACCAGCGATGCTACCACTCCGCCGGAAAGATTCATATAAGAAAGAGGAATCGCTAGTATCAACTCACCAGAAGCGCCGGGTACGCGCGCGGTCCGCGCCAGACAATACTTGTCTTTCTTAAGCGCAACCCCCTGCTGGCTGGCCAGCGTTTTTACAGTGCTGGCTCCTATATTATGCCTAGTTTTCTGGTAGAAGATCCCGGGGTTGCCTAAACCAACTATCAACTTCATTATTATTTGCTCGTTGCCAGCCTTACTTCTTCTCTTCCTTAGCTTCCTTGCCTTCTTTGGCTGGTTTTTCTTCACCTTCAGCAGGGACTTCTTTCTTTTCCTTAATGACCTCGGGTTCTTGCGTTTCCGCACCCTCAACTGCCTCTACAGGCACCTCTTCCTTGATAGGCGCAGCAACTGAAAGAACAACTGCGTTTTGATCTGCTAGCACCTTGACCCCTGCAGGAAACGCAATCTCTCTCACGTGAATGGCGTCGCCGATCTTAAGCTCGCTCACATCAACGGTAATCTCTTTTGGAATCTCCATCGGCAAACACTCAATCTCGATTTCCCACATAATATGCTCAAGAGAACCACCTTCGAGTTTAACGCCAACTGGCTCGCCCTTGGCAACAACCGGCACATTAACCTTAATGGTATCAGTCAATGAAATCTCGTGAAAATCAATATGCCGAATATCACCATGCACCGGATCATGCTGCATCTCTTTAATCAGGCAAAAGCGCCCTTGCGTCTTTTTATCGCCTTTAATCTTAAGATTGATAACCGCATTCTCAAGATGAAACTCATGCTGTAATTTTAGAAACTGACTCAAGGAGAATTTTATCGGCTGCGCCTTTTCTCCCGCCGAATACACCACTGCCGAAAGGATCCCGTTATCCAAAAGATCTTTGACCTTGGCCCTTCCGATTTCCTGCCGAATTTCTGCTTCTAACTGTATCTGTTCCATGTGACCTTCACGCTCCGTTTCAGATTAGATGTTGTACGATTAATTAAAAAGGCAACTAACCGATTCTTCATGATGAATCCGCTTAATTGCCTCCCCTAACAACTCCGCGACTGTTAATACTTGTATACGATTATGTTTCCTAGTTTCATCTAAAGGAATACTATCACTGATCAACAATGTCTGAAGATCAGCGCACGCCGTGAGACGCTCAATCGCAGGCCCTGACAAGACACCGTGCGTGATAGCGGCAATAATACTTTTTGCTTTATGTTTTTTTAAGGTCTGCACCGCTTCAATCAATGAACCTCCGGTTGCTACTAAGTCATCGACGATAATCGCATCCTTGCCCTCAACCTCGCCCAACAAATGCATCACTTCCGCCTTCTCGGGAGAAATCCTGCGTTTATCAATGATAGCCAGTCCTGCGGAAAGGCGCTTCGCATACGCCCGGGCCATCTTGATACTGCCAACATCAGGAGACACCACAACGATATCCTTAAGCTTCATCTTTTCAATAAAATCGATAAAAACGCCGACCGCAAACAAATTATCAAGCGGAATATCAAAAAAACCCTGGATCTGGCCGGCATGAAGATCCATCGTTAAAACCCGATTCGCTCCCGCCGTCGTTAAAAGATTAGCCACTAATTTAGCAGTAATGGGAACGCGCGGCTGATCTTTTCTATCCTGACGCGCATACCCAAAATAAGGAACCACTGCGGTAATTCTTTGACTGGAAGCCCGCTTAAGCGCGTCAATCATAATTAATAATTCCATGAGATTTTCGTTGGGCGGAGGACACGTCGGCTGCACCACAAAAACATCCTTACCGCGCACATTCTCATCAATCTTAACGCTAATCTCTCCCTCGCTAAACCTGCCGACTGAAGCTTGTGAGAGTTTGATTTTTAAATACTTGCAAATATCCTGAGCTAACTGCGGATGCGCATTACCGGTAAAAACTGCTATCTTATCCATGCCCAGACCCCTTTAATGTAATGAAGGTTATGATTATTTGGTTTTCTTACTCACAAGCGGCCTTGCCGGAACTCCAGCTACGACACTTCCCCGCGGAACCTTCGAACGCCTCGTCACCACTGATCCTGCCCCGGTTACCGCATACGCGCCAATCTCAACTGGAGCTACGCAGACAGTGTCAGAGCCGACGAAAGCGTGATCTTTAATCGTGGTAATATGTTTTGCCTTGCCATCAAAATTAGCAGTCACCACGCCAGCGCCAATATTCACCTGACGGCCTACACGACTATCGCCCAGATATCCAAAGTGTTTGACGAACGTTCCCGAAGAGAGACTGGTGCGGGCAATTTCGAGGAAGTTCCCCACCACCACATTATCTGCAATACGCGTTTCTGCCCTCACGTGCAGGAAAGGCCCTACACTGCAGCGGGAACCAATTGTAACATTATTTTCGATCACTGTAAAGGGATAAATCACCGTATCATTGCCAATTTTTACGCCGTAATCAATAAAGGTGGAGGCAGGATCGACAATCGAAACGCCTTGGCGCATGAATGCTTCATTGATTCTTGTCTGCATGATCTTGTTTGCGCTAGCCAGCTCAACACGCGAATTAATGCCTATCGCCTCATCAGCATTCTCAACTCGGACTCCCCCGATCAAGTTTCCGCTTGCGTGCATAATGCTAATGACATCGGTCAGATAAAATTCTTTTTTACGAATGTTCTGTTTTACTTGGCGAAGTGCGCGCTTAAGGGCATCGCAGTTAAAAGCGATAATCCCGGTATTGATTTCTTTCAA
>JAGOIJ010000077.1 GCA_017995695.1 Candidatus Omnitrophota bacterium
TGCCGTTGCGTTCCTCACAGCGAGATCATGCCCATCCGCTTGTTATCGCCGGCGGCCCTTGTACGCTTAATCCAGAGCCGATGCACGACTTCTTTGACGCTTTTGTTATTGACGAAGCAGAAGAAGCGGTGCAAGAAATAACCGCGCTGTATCAAAAGCATAGACTAGCTTATAAGCAGGGAGCGCTGAGCAAGGAGGACTTGCTCATTATGCTCACGCAGATCGAGGGTATCTATGTGCCGTCATTATATGACGTCAGCTATACAGATTCAGGAGCGGTTAAGTCTTTTGTTGCGCGGCGCCCGGGCATCCCTCATTCGATCAACAAGCGTATTGTTGCGGATCTTGATAAAGCATTTTATCCAACAGCGTGGCTTGTCCCTTACCTACAAACAGTGCATGACCGCGTTGCTTTAGAAATTATGCGCGGATGTCCCAACCGCTGTCGATTCTGCCAGGCGCGCGTGCAGTATTTCCCCTTTCGTCAGAGGAAGATTGAAACAGTGTTGCAACTTGCGCAAAAGGCCTATGAGGCGTCTGGATATGAAGAGATTTCATTATTGGGTTTATCGGTCAGCGATTATCCCTGTGTTGAGAGTCTGGTTGAACAGATGGTGCGCTTGTTTGTTAAGAAAGGCGTTAGTGTTTCTTTACCTTCGATAAGGCCCATGGTAAAAGTAGCCCAAGTTTCCAGCATTCTCGCGCGCATAAAGAAAACAGGGCTTACCTTTGCCCCAGAAGCTGCAACTGATGAGTTGCGTCGGACGCTTGGTAAGAATTTTGATAATTCTCATTTTTTTGCCATGTTGCCGCAACTGTTTGACGCCGGCTATCAACGGATAAAACTATATTTTATGATCGGTCTTCCTCAAGAAAGACTTGAGGACTTGGATGCGATGGTTGATTTTGCATTCAAGGTTTCTCAGATGCGCAAGCGGCCGGGAAGAGGCCCGGCAGAAGTTGCTATGAGCGTCAATACGTTAATTCCCAAGCCGCATACGCCTTTTCAATGGCTCGGCCTTGATCAAATAAGTTTGTTGCAGCAAAAGCAGGCTTATTTGAGAGATAAAATCAAGCGCAGTCGTTGCCTAACCTTAAGTTTTCATAATCTTGAAATGAGTATTATTGAGGCTGTCTTAAGCCGAGGCGATCGGAGACTTAGCGCAGTAATTGAGCAGGCATTTAGATCAGAGGCGCGATTTGATGCATGGGAGGATCATTTCTCTTTTTCGACTTGGCAAGAGGCATTCCACCATTGTGGCATTTCATATAATACTTATCTTGACGCCCGCCAGCGTGATGAGATCTTGCCTTGGGATTTTATCAATATGGGCGTTTCAAGAAGTAATCTTGCGTCAGAGGCCCCGTAATAATCGCCTTCTTTCTTCTAAGTCGCTACATAGTTTTCCCTTATTTCTGATAAAAACTATTGCTGTATCCTGCGTTACGATATATAATTAGCTTATCTATTGCATGGTGTAATCAAGACAAAAAAACTGCGTTGCCGAGGGAGGCATGCATGACCGAGAAGAAGAAAGTTTCATTGGCATTTTGCAGTATTCGTAAAAAGTTGAATATTGCATTTTCTCTGATGTCTATTTTGCCGGTGTTGGTTTTTAGTTTTCTTCTTTCAAAATACATCATTCCTCATTTTGGCGTTCCGTTGGATATTGTTTTGTTTAGCGTGTTAAGCGCTTCAATCGCGCTTACCGGATATCTATTGATCAAAGAGGTGATTGATCGAATCTTATCTGTCAGTTCGGAAGTGCGTTTGATTGCGGCTGGGCAGTTGGATCGCAGTGTCACTACCCATCGGCAGGATGAGGTTGGCGACCTGGGGGATGCAGTTAACAAATTGACGTCGCGCATCCGCAGCAATATGGAAGAATTGAAGAGTTATGGCGAAAGGACAACCGAGGTTAATTTTGAAATTCAGAAGCGCGTGCTGTTGCTATCGAGCCTTTTGCAAATCAGCTCGTTAGTATCGCAAGGAGGCAGGATTGATGATATTTTAAAGGTTATCATTGAAAAGGCGCGCCTTCTGGCAAATTCCGAAACAGCATTTCTTTTATTCCAGGGAGAAGGAACGAATGAGTTTTGTATGAGAACCGTGGATGGCCCGAACGCAGCTATCCTTTCTCGCATCAGGCTTGATAGTTCCGATGAGATGATTGAATCACCTGTCAAGAAAAATAGGCCTTGTCTTGTTGATAAAAACAATTCTCTTCCCGAAAAGTTAAAAATAGTGTTTCCTGAAACATTCAAGATTCGCAATGCCGTCTTGGTCCCCGTATTTGCAAAAGGAGTGGTTGTGGGAGTGCTAGGTATCGGCAATAACCGCGAGCAGTTTGCTTTTGATAAAGATGATGTAGATCTGTTGGATATTTTTGCTAAGCAGGTATCTATCGCCCTTGAAAATAACAGTCTGATGCATAGGGTTGAGAAGCTTGAAATCCGCGATGTGCTTACCGGGCTCTATAACGAATCGTTTATGCGCAGTCGGCTAAGTGAAGAGATTCGCAGGGCAGTTGCCTATCAAAGGCCCTGTTCTTTTATCGTGCTTAATATCGATAATTTTCAAAAATACCATAATGCGTATGGCACCCTTCACGCAGAAGCGACGCTTAAGAAAATATCGTCTTTGATTAAAGATTCGGTGACAGATATTGAGCGGGTCGGGCGCATGGGAGATAATGAGTTTGCTATCTTAGTCCCTGAAAGAAACAAGCGTCAGGCTCAGGAGATCGCCGAGTATATCCGCAAGAAGATAGAGTTTACCTTTAGCGAGGAGCCTGATAAGGACCGTCGTTTGACGGTGAGTGGCGGAGTGAGCGAAGACCCTCTTGATGGAACAGAGGCGGATCAATTAATAGCAAAGGCAAGAGAGCTTGTTGCCTTAGCGAAGACTCAAGGGAAAAATCGTATTGTAGGCTTAAAGGAGAAAGCAGTATGCCTATAAGAAGAGTAATTAATAAGCAATTGGGAGAGTTGCTTATTGAGCGCGGCATTATAAACCATGAACAACTTGAGCGAGCCTTAGCGCTTCAGAAAGAGAAGGGTGGTCTGATCGGTGAGATTTTGGTTGGGCTTGGTTTTGCAAAAGAAGAGGATATCGCCCAGGCATTAACTGCGCAATACGGTTTTCCTTATTTGCCGTTAAGCAATTATGAAATTAACCCTGAAGTGGCTAATCTTATTCCTGGCCGCGTGGTGCGGCAATACCTTTTAGTTCCGATTGATAAGATAGGCAACAATCTGACATTGGCCATGTCTAATCCGCTTAACATTCAAGCGATTGAGGACGTGGAATTGCTTTCTGGTTGTAGCGTGCAGACCTTTGTTTCAACCTCATCCGATATTAAGAAGGCAATTGAAAGATATTACAAAGACAAAGAATGAATTGGTCTATAGTCTATGGTCAATGGTCTATAGATTGTCCATCGGCTATCGGCTATCGGCTATCGACTAATCAATGCTTTCTTTAAAAGAACATCTCACCGAAATACTCATCAAGAGCAATCTGATTACGCAAGAACAGCTCAATAGCGCCCTCGAAATTCAAAAAAATAAGGGCGGGCGCTTAAGCGATATCATCGTCGCTTTAAAATTCATAAAAGAGCATGATCTTATCCTTGCGCTTAGCAAGGGGTTGGGGTTTCCTCTTATCGACCTTAAGCGATTTAAGGTCGATACTGATTTAGCTAAAATAATCCCTGTTGATATTGCCCGTCATTATCAGATTATACCTGTTTCTAAGATGGGCGATACCGTCACCTTGGCTATGGCTGATCCTCTCAATATCTTTGCCATTGACCATGTAGAGTCGCTCACTGGTTATAAGATTAACCCGATTATTTCTTCTGCTCAGGATATTGCGCAGGCAATCGAATTCTCTTTCCCTGATTCAACCAAGGGCGTTATCAATAGTTTAGTTGAAGAGGCCAGCACTAACATTGAATTAGTGAAAGAGCAGAAAGAGGCGCAACCAAGTGACCAGGAGCTTAGCCGTATTAGCCAAGAAGCTCCGGTTATCAAGGTCGCCAATTTAATATTAGCAGAGGCCATTAAGAAGAAAGCTTCCGATATCCTCATTGAGCCAATGGATCAGAAATTGCGGGTGCGTTTTCGCATCGATGGAATATTGCAGGAAGAGCAAGCCCCTTCAAAGATGATGCATTCATCGATTGTATCGCGTGTTAAGGTTATGTCTAATCTTAATATCGCAGAACATCGCTTGCCTCAAGATGGCCGCTTTAAGATTCAATTTGAAGGCAACGAAGTAGATTTTCGCGTTTCCATATTGCCATCGACACTCGGGGAAAAGGTAGCCATTCGTATCCTCGATAAGACGCAGGCCACGCTTGATATCCATAAGCTTGGTTTTAGCGAAAATGTAATTACAAAAATAAAAAAGGTGTCCAAGCTTCCTCATGGCATGATTCTTTCCTGTGGTCCAACGGGAAGCGGGAAGACCACAACGTTGTATTCGATTATCGAATTTGTTGATTCTCCGGAAAAGAATATCGTTACGGTTGAAGATCCTGTCGAATATCAGCTGGAAGGGATTAACCAGGTTACGGCCCGACCTGAAATTGGATTAACCTTCGCTTCGGCCTTACGCGCAATCTTGCGGCAAGATCCGAATATTATCATGATTGGAGAGATACGCGATTATGAGACGGTTGATATCGCCATTAAGAGCGCATTAACGGGGCATCTTGTTCTTTCAACATTGCATACTACCACAGCGCCTGGCGCCATCGTCAGATTAATTAACATGGGTGTTGATCCTTATTTAATCAATGCTTCCTTAGTCTGTGTGTTGTCGCAGCGATTGGTGCGTAAAATTTGTCCTTCGTGTATTGAGGAGCAGATAATAAAGCCGGATATTATCAGCAGCTTGCATCTGCCAGCCGATCAAGTGAAGGGTATGAAATTCTTTAAAGGTAAAGGTTGCTCGCGTTGCTTTAAGCTTGGTTACCAGGGGCGAATCGGGATAGGGGAATTATTGTTAATGAGCCCGCGCATACGAGAATTAGTCCTTCTGCGGGAACAGGAGCATTTGATTAAACAGGTTGCGTGCAAGGAAGGCATGACAACATTGCGTCAAGAAGGCATGAAGGCAGTTGCGGCAGGGCTCACAACCCTTGAGGAAATATTGCGCGTAACTGTTGGCGACGAGTAGACAATGGCTATATTAAAAGAAAATATACTTGAGGTCTTGCTTAAAAGTAAACGCCTGACTAAAGAGAGTTTGGATGAGGCCCTTGAAATACAAAGGGAAAAGCAGGTTCCGTTACGCAAGATCCTTGTTGAGCAGAATCTTATTTCCGAAGAAGAGCTGCTTACGTTGCTGTCAAAACAACTTTATATCCCGACTATACATCTTACGAAGTACAAATTCGATAGTGAGATTATCAAATTGATCCCTGAATATTTGGCTCGACAATATACCTTGATTCCGTTGTCGCGCATTGGCAATACGCTTACTATTGCTATTTCCGATCCGCTTAATATCTTCGCTCTTGATGATTTAAAAACACTGACCGGGTTCAATATTGATACAGTCTTAAGCCCCCAGGAAGAGATTACACGGGCTATCTCTGCTCATTATCGTCCTGATGCCGTTGCTGTCCAGGATATGTTTGATAGCGCTTCTGAAGGTATGGAAGATGCCGATGCGAATCTAGAGTTATATAAGATCGATCAAATTGAATTGACATCAGCGATTAAGGCGAGCGAAGATCCCCCTATTGTCAAGCTCGTTGATCTTATGTTGACGCAGGCTTTAAAAAAACGGGCATCAGACATTCATGTTGAGCCTGAAAAAGATTGCCTGCGGATCCGCTACCGAATAGATGGGGCTTTGCATGATTTTATTAATATCCCCAGCCGTCATCAGAATGCTATCTTGGCAAGGCTTAAGATTATTTCCAATCTTGACATTACGGAGAGTAGGATTCCCCAGGATGGGAGATTCAAGGTGAAGTTTGAGGCAAAGGAAATAGATTTTCGTGTTTCAGCTTTGCCAACAACGTTCGGCCAGAAATTTGTCTTGCGGGCATTGGATAAGGCTAATCTATCAGTAGGATTGGATAATCTGGGTTTTTCTGAGC
Source organism: Candidatus Omnitrophota bacterium (assembly GCA_017995695.1). Lineage (GTDB taxonomy): Bacteria > Omnitrophota > Gorgyraeia > Gygaellales > Profunditerraquicolaceae > JAGOIJ01. The sequence continues at coordinate 6,117 of JAGOIJ010000077.1, forward strand.
AGCCGTTATATGTATTCAAGCAGGCGATTACCAAGCCTTTCGGCATGATTTTAGTCACAGGTCCGACGGGTTCAGGGAAATCCACCACCTTGTATTCTATTATTACTCAGTTGAATACACCCGAGCGACATATCGTTACGATTGAGGACCCCGTGGAGTATCAGATTGAGGGCATTACCCAGATTCAAGTAAAGCCGGACATTGGTCTTGATTTTTCTTCGGGGTTACGTTCAATTTTGCGCCAAAGTCCTGATGTTATTATGATTGGCGAGATCCGCGATTCCGAAACTGCGGATATTGCTATCAAGGCGTCATTAACCGGTCAGCTGGTTTTGTCAACATTGCACACGAATGATGCGATCTCAAGCATTACCAGGATAATTGATATGGGGGTTGAGCCGTTCTTGGTGGCTTCAAGCGTGGTTATGGTATGTGCGCAGCGTTTATGCCGAAGGATTTGTCTTAAATGCAGAAAGCCAGTTGAGATACCGAAGAAGTTTCTTGACGAAATTGGATTTCACGATTCCGCTTCTTTTTTTCAAGCTCAAGGTTGTAAATATTGCGATAATACAGGGTATTTTGGCAGAATTGCGCTCCTGGAAGGAATTTTGATCGACGACACTTTGCGCGAGATGATTATAAAAAAGCAGTCGCTCGATGATTTGCGGGCTTATGCTCAAAAACGTGGCATGAGGATGCTTAGGGATGACGCGTTTCTTAAAGTCAAAGAAGGGACTACGACGTTGGATGAGGCCCTGAGGATTACGACCGAGGAATAACGTATGGCTGAAGCAGGACATATTTTGTTAATTTGCGATGATGAGGCAATCGCAAGCTTCTTGAGAGAAAAATTAATCATTGATGGCGGTTTTGCCGTTTCTTTTGCATCCAATGGCGAGGAGGGTCTACGCGCAATAAAAGAGAACTCCTTTGATCTTATTTTGGTGACGCTCGGGTTGGCCCATGATGATAACAAGGAATTAATAAAGGGTTTAAGAAAGGTTGATCCCGATTCAATTATTGTTGCCTTGGTTAGTGAAGGCGAGTCCGGTTTTATTAACGAGATTCTGAGGCTCGGCGTTTATTCAGTTATTACTAAGCCGCTTAATTTGGAAAAGTTGTTTTTTCTCATCAAAAAAGGTATTGAGTTGCATATGCTTATGGTGACAAATCGTAAGCTTATTTACGGTTTGCAAGAGCAAAATATTTCTTTGCAAAAACAAAATACGCTCCTTGCTAAGCGTATTGAGGAATCTACAAAGAACCTTTCGCGCCTGTATGAAGATTTGCGCTCAACGTACATGCGTACGATAAAAGTCTTAGCCCAGGCTATTGACGCTCGGGATCATTTTACTCACAGCCATTCGCAAAATGTTTCTCGGGTGGCGGTGGTTATCGCAGAAGAAATGGGGCTTTCGGTAAAAGATATCGAATTAGTGCGTGAGGCTTGCGAGTTGCA
>JAGOIJ010000078.1 GCA_017995695.1 Candidatus Omnitrophota bacterium
TATCTGTTACTATTGATATTCAAAGGGTGAGTTGTTGGGAATAAAGTAGGAGGAAGGCGTGCCGTATACGGATAGTATTGCAGACAATATAACTGAATTAATCGGGCATACGCCGCTGGTCAGGCTTAACCGTCTTAAACTTGCTGAAGGCGCGCAGGTTTTGGCTAAACTGGAATACTTCAACCCCGGCGGCAGCGTGAAAGACAGAATCTGCCTTGCCATGATTGAAGACGCAGAGCAGAATGGTTTGTTGCAACCAGGCTCAACAATTGTCGAACCCACATCAGGCAATACTGGCATTGGATTAGCCATGATCGCGGCAGTGAAGGGTTATCGTTGCATTCTTGTTATGTCTGAAGCGATGAGTTTAGAAAGGATCTACATCCTTAAATTTTATGGGGCCCAGATAGTGCTTACGCCGCGGTCATTAGGCATGCAGGGAGCAATTGATAAAGCAGAAGAGATACTCCGTCAGACTCCGCGTAGCTTCATGCCGCAGCAGTTCAAAAATAGAGCCAATCCTGAAGCGCATAGAACGTCAACAGCCCTTGAGATCTTAAACGCAACCGGAGGCGTCATTGATGCGTTTGTGGCAGGCGTAGGAACCGGCGGGACAATTACCGGGGTGGGAGAAGTTTTAAAACAGCGCGATCGCCATATTAAGGTTATTGCGGTTGAGCCGAGCGCTAGCGCAGTTTTGTCCGGCGGAAAGCCAGGAACGCATCGGATCCAAGGGATCGGCGCCGGCTTTGTTCCGGAAATATTAAACCGCGCTATTATCGATGAGATTATTACGGTGGATGATGAGGCTGCGTTTAGCACGGCCAAGGCGCTTGCCCAGCAGGAAGGAATATTTGTTGGAATTTCTGCGGGGGCAGCTACGTGGGCTGCGTTGCAGGTTGCCGGACGATTAGGCAAAGAACAAAAAGTAGTAGTAATGTTGCCAGATACCGGTGAGCGGTATTTTTCTACGCAACAATATTTTGAGGCGTAATAGATGAAGAGCAAAAACGTAGTAAACCGGTATTATCCCGTAGCGATGGATTTGCATGAGCGCCGTGCAGTGGTTGTCGGCGGTGGCGCGGTTGCCGAGCAGAAGATAAAGAAACTGCTTGCCGCGCGTGCGCGTATTAAAGTAGTTTCGCCCGTTGCCACGTCATGGTTGCGCAGCTTGGCTTCGCATGGGGCAATTCAATGGATCCAGCGTTGTGTTTGCAAAAGCGATGTGCGCGGGGCCCGCGTTGTTATTGCGGCAACTTCCGATGCTCACGTTAATACGTCAGTGCAGCGCTGGGCGCATCACTATGGCAGTTTAGTTAATGTGGTAGATAACCCTGGGTTAAGCGATTTTATTTCACCGGCGGTATTGCGTTTATCAAAAGCTATCATATCAGTGCATACAAACGGCCAGGATCCGGCTTTATCGCGGGACCTGAAGAATTTCTTAAAGGAGCAATGGGATGCATTTGTATTGTATCGGCATCGATTATCAAAGCGCGCCGCTTGAGGTGCGGGAAGCGGCGTTACGCAAGCGCAGGCAGATTGTAGAGTTTTGGCGCAGGTATCCATTGCAGCGAGCATCGGTGTTGGTTACGTGTAATCGCATTGAGGTGTATGCTGTGGGAAACGATCAAAGCGATTCCTTTTTGTATCGGGATCTGTTCTTGTGCAGTTTTACGGAGTTTGCGCAAGGGTATTATGTCTTTGGCAATAGTGATGTGTTCAGCCATGCCTTGCGCCTTGCGTGCGGTTTAGAATCACAGCTTAAAGGCGAGCTGCAGATTGTTGATCAACTTACGCAGTGGCGTCTTCAGGCGGATATGTCGGCTGAACTGGCGCGATTTTGGACAAGAGTGCTTGCTGCGGCACTGCGCATTAGGCAACAGTCAGGTTTGCTGAAGCAGGAGCATACGGTTGCATCATTAGTGCTTAATGATATTCAAGAGCACATAGCTCTTTCATCTGATGCATCGATAGTCATTGCAGGCACCGGCAAGATCGCCGAGCTTTTTGCAAGCCACATCGCGCCGTTTATGCGTCTTTCTTTTGCTGCGCACAAAAATTTTGCTAAGGCGCAAGCGTTAGCAGCGCAAGCTCAAGGAGAGGCGCTCTTGTTTTCCCAGCTTCCCCTGGCTTTAGCAAAGGTCGATGTATTAGTGAGCGCAACAACCAGTCCGCATTTTGTGGTTAGCAAGGAAACGGTTGCTTCTGTATGCTTGAAGCGCAGCAAGCCACTGTATCTGTATGATCTGGCAGTGCCGCGCGATATTGATCCGAGGGTTGCTGATTTGCCAAACGTAGTATTGCGTAACCTTAATGATGTATTCGGGCAGTTTGATTCTTACAGCAATCGCCTGAAGAGTACTATTGAGTATGCGCAGCATTTAGTGCAGCAGGAAGTGTGCGCATACGCAGGAGAACACAATGAAGAGTATAGTGAGAATTGGCATCAGGCCGGGTGCGCTTGCGCGTAAACAGCTGGAAGAAGTGATTGTTTTATTGAAACGCAGGTATCCGAATGCGGCATTTTGCACGCACACTATCGCCACCACCGGTGACCGAGACAAGACAACGCCGCTTTCGCGCGTCACAGAACAGGATTTTTTCACCCGGGATATTGATCAGGCGCTGCTTGCCAAGAAAATTGATGTTGCCGTGCACAGCAGTAAAGACCTGCCGGATGTTTTACCCCCGGGGTTAGTAATCGCGTTTGAGACCAAAAGCATTAGTCTTTATGATTGTTTGGTTTCACGCGGAAATCTCAAGCTTGCGCAGTTGCCGGTTCAAGCGAAAATCGGCGCCAGTAGCCAACGCAGAAAAGAACAGTTGCTGGCAATGCGACATGATATAGAGGTAGTGGATGTTCGCGGCACCATTGAAGAACGTCTTGCACTCATTGATAAAGGAATTATTGATGCTCTGTTGGTGGCGCATGCTGCGTTGCTGCGTCTGGGACTCGAGTATAGGATTGCAGAAATATTTCCTTTGGAAACATTCGAAACGCATCCCAAGCAGGGAAGCTTATCAGTGGTGGTTCGGGAGGGCGCGTGAAAAAAGGCAAAGTCTATTTAATTGGCGCAGGCCCCGGGGATTGGGAGCTCATCAGTATCAAGGGGCTTCAACGGATCAAGCAAGCAGATGTGATTATGTATGATTTTCTGGCGTCACAGAAATTGCTTACGTTTGCTAAAAAAAAGGCGCAGGTTATCTGCGTCGGAAAATCTGATGGTATGCATTTGTTGGAGCAAAGCCAGATTAATAAGCTCTTGTATCAAAAGGCAAAGGCAGGAAAGGTTGTAGCAAGGCTTAAAGGCGGGGATCCCATGCTTTTTAGCCATGGCATAGAGGAAGCACTGTTTCTGAAGAAACGAGATATTGATTTTGAAATTATCCCGGGAATAACCTCTGCATTTTCCGCGCCGGCGAGTTTCGGTATTCCCTTGACGCGCAAAGGAAAATATTCATCTGTAGCGGTGTTGACAGGAAGAAAAAGCAGCGGCAAGCCCCTTGATGCGCCTGCCTGCGATACGCTTATCTATTTGATGGCAGTAAGCACAATTCAGCGGGTAGTTAAGACGATTCTGGCATCTGGTAGAAGTGAAACGACGCCGTGCGCATTGATTGAGCGCGCAACAACGTCCGGTGAGCGCATGATAACTGGCAATCTCTCAAACATTGTTGCAAGAGCCAAAAGATTTTGTGTGCGCCCTCCCGCAGTATTCGTTGTAGGCAAGGTTGTTGCGTATGGAAAGAGAATAAATGACTATACGAATAAAAACTAAAGATTTAATATATCCGGTTTTTGTGGTTGAAGGAAAACGTCAGCAGCAAAGGATTGCTTCATTTCCTGGTATCTATCGATTTTCCGTTGACCGCATTGTGCAAGAGGTAGAACAAGTCGAGAGGTTGGGCATTACATCAGTTTTGTTGTTTGGAGTGCCAAGCACAAAAGACGCGCAGGCAAGTAAAGCATTTGATACGCAAGGCGTGGTTAGTTTGGCAGTCCAGGCCATTAAGCAGCGTTTTAGTCATATGACGGTTATGACTGATGTTTGCTTGTGCGCGTATACGACGCATGGACATTGCGGCGTCATCGCGTCGCCAAAGCGCCAGGGCACCACGTCACCCGTTAAGATAGATAACGATAAAACATTAGCAGCTTTGTCGAGAATGGCCTTGATTCATGCGCAGGCAGGCGCAGATTGGGTTGCGCCTTCAGCAATGGCAAAAAGGCAAGTAGCTGCTATCCGGAACATACTGGATACCAATGGTTTTACAAAAACAAAGATTATGGGGTATTCTGCAAAGTTTGCTTCGAATTTTTACGGGCCGTTTCGCCATGCTGCAGATTCTGCGCCCCAATACGGGGATAGAAAAGGATATCAACTTGATTATGCGCAGAGCGCCCAGGCATTGCAGGAAATTAAGGATGATATTGATGAGGGCGCGGATATGGTCATGGTTAAGCCGGCGTTAAGTTATCTCGATATCATCGCTAAGGCAAAGGCGCGCGCGCGATTCCCTCTTGCAACTTACAACGTGAGCGCAGAGTATGCGTTAGTTAAGCATGGCGCCAAGCAGGGGCTGTGGGATGAGCGCGCCATGGTTTTTGAAATTATTACTGCCATGAAGCGAGCAGGGGCGGACCGCATTATAACGTATCATGCAAAGGACATAGCGCTATGGCTAAAAGCATAAACAAAAAATTATTTAACAAGGCGCAGCAGTATCTGGTGGGAGGCGTGGATAGCCCGGTACGCGCCTTTGGCTATGTCGGAGGAGATCCCCTCTTAATCCGGCGCGGTCAGGGTTCTTTAGTTTTTGATTATGACCAGCGCGCCTATATTGATTATGTGTTGTCCTGGGGCGCATTGATACTTGGCCATGCGCACCCATTGGTTGTAAGAGACGTTAAACAAGCGCTTTCCCATGGTTTTAGTTTTGGAACGACCAACGCGCAAGAAATTGCCTTAGCTAAGGTTATTCATGATGCAATCCCTGCTGTGCAGAAACTGCGTTTTGTTAATTCCGGCTCCGAAGCAGTTATGGGCGCTTTGCGTTTGGCGCGCGGATTTACCGGGAGAAATAAAATTGTTAAATTCGCTCATAGCTACCATGGCCATGCAGATTACCTATTGGCGAATGCAGGTTCGGGTCTTGCGACGTTATCTTTACCTGCGAGCAAAGGTGTGCCACGGCATTATCTAGCTGATACCATCGTGGCGCCCCTGGGAGATAAAACGTATCTGACGCGTATTTTTAGAAAATATAAGAATGCGATTGCCGCTGTTATCATAGAGCCGGCCGGTGGCAATTACGGCGTGATTCCGCCGGATCTTGATTTTTTGCGATTTCTCCGAAAGATCACCCGGCGCCACGGCGCATTATTGGTTGCTGATGAGGTCATCACCGGGTTTCGAATCCATTATGGTTCTTTGTTGGCTAGCTATGGGATTACCGCGGACTTGCTGTGTTTGGGTAAGATTATCGGAGGGGGATTGCCAGTCGGAGCCTTTGGTGGTCACGCAAGCATTATGGACCATCTTGCGCCAGTAGGACCAGTGTATCAGGCTTCGACATTTTCCGGTAATCCTGTTGTGATGCAGGCCGGTCTTTCAACGTTGACCGTGCTTAAGCGCTTACAAGCCAGGTATAGCCGTCTTGCGCAATTAACAGAGTATCTAGCTAATGCCATAGATGAGCAGGCGCGCCTACAGGCGATTGAATTGACCGCAACTTCATTTGGCTCAATGTTTAGTGTGCAGCTTAAAAAACAAAAGCAGTTTGCAGGATTCTATCGATATTTACTTGCGCATGGCGTGTATTTCGCGCCGTCAGCGTTTGAGGCAAATTTTTTATCGTTTGCGCATACTGATCATGATGTTGAGAAAACAATCAAACTAGCTGTTTCGGCATTTTCAAGCAGCGCGCTACGTTAGGATGAATGCATGGATACGATCGATTACGATGCGTTAAAAAGAAGAGGATTCTTGCGCCAAAAGCAGGAAGGGTTTTTTGTTTTGCGCACCCGTATGCCGCACGGCGTTTATCAGCAAAAGCATTTAGAAAAAATAACGGAGCTTGCGCAAAAGTACGCGCGTGGTTTCGTGCATGTAACCACCCGGCAGGGCATTGAGATGCCGTTTATCCGCTATGAAGATATTGATCTGGTAGAGGCTGAACTAAAGGCTTCTGAGATTCAAACCGGGACCTCTGGGCCGCGCCTTAGAACCACGACGTGCTGCCCAGGCACAAACTGGTGCAAGTCAGGGCTGGTTAATACCTTTACGCTGTGTGATCGTATCGAGCAGGAACTAGGCATCCGTTGCGCTATGGATCTGCCGCATAAATTTAAGATTGCGATTTCGGGGTGCCCGAATACCTGCACCCGTCAGCAGGCATCAGAGATTGGCATCCATGGGCAGGTTGATATTTCCTCGCCTGATAAACGCGTTGGCTATGCCGTGTATCTTGGAGGGTGCGGCGGTAAAACTCCGCGCACAGGTTTTAAGTTGGAACGTATCTTTACGGAAGACGAGGTGCTTTCCATCATAGAGCGAGTAGTGACTTTTTTTAAACAGCATGCCAAACCGCGGCAGCGGCTTGCGCTTTTAATTGAAGAGATAGGCAAAGATGAGTTTTTGCGCAAACTCAATCTTTCGTAGTTAACCGGCGCAATAATTACCTAATAAGGAGGATATATGAGATGGTATGTTGTGTGCGCGTTGATGCTGGGTGTAGTTGTGGGTTTTGCTTCGTTTAGCTTTGCTGATAAACGAAGCTATGTGTGGACCTATGAATATCAGACTATGCCGCAGGGTATGTGGGAGCTTGAATATTATGTCACCGGCAGTATTCCTCGCCTTGCCGATTCAGGCATCAACACGATAGGCCAGCAGGTTGAGCTTGAGTATGGAATTTCTAATCGTTGGGATGTGTCGCTGTACCAATTGTATACCATCCGCAATAGGCGAGCCGAAACAGATTCAGGCTATGACGGCTTTAAGGTGCGCACCCGCTATCGTTTTGCAGAGAAAGGAAGGTGGTTGGTGGATCCTTTGTTGTATCTTGAGTATAAGCGCGACCCTCATGTTAGCGATCCGCAGGATATTGAGGCAAAGATCGTGCTCGCTAAAGATATCGGTGATTTCAATGTGAGTTATAATCAGGTATTCGAGCGCGAACTTGAGCGGAGAGGAAAAACACAATTGAAGTATGCCACAGGGATTAGTTATCATTTGACCTCGGCAGTGGCCGTTGGCATTGAATCAAAGGGTAGTTACAGCGATCCAACTGCTGCGCTCGGGCCTACACTCTCGTGGTCGGGGAAAACAATGTGGGCGGCAGCTGGTACTGCCTGGGGACTCGGGCGGGGGTCTGATGATATGCAGGCGCGTTTGATCGTTGGTGTTCTTCTGTAAAGGAAAACCGCTTGATTAAGACACTGACCGGGGTATAATGATATAAGG
>JAGOIJ010000079.1 GCA_017995695.1 Candidatus Omnitrophota bacterium
GCCTGATAAAACGCTTATGCCGCCGGTTCCGGGTTTAAGCAGCGGCATTCAACCAAAGCCTTACCGGGACTATCTTACTTTAAAAGATACCTCGGAAGGAGAACTTATACTAAAGGGACATAAAGATGATGCCGAATAAGAAAATGATTTTGACGGTATTGCTTGGCATGGCGTTACTTACGTTATTGATGGGAAGTGTATTGTTGGGACTGCGGCATACGCGCATAGAGAAAGAGTTAAAGGAGCAAAAAACTTCGTTTTCAACGACAGTTGAAAAACTAAATAAAGAAAACCTTGCATTGAAAGACAACTATGCTATAATACAAAACAATTATGCCGCTCTGCAAAAGGAACATCAGGAACTCGTTAATTCACATGATGTTCTGGCAAAAGAAGAGCACGATTACGTAACGCAAAAAGAGCGCATAAAAAAGCTTGCGGCGTATCTTGCTAAAGTAAAGAACGATAAGGATTCACTCGAGCAAGAAAAAGACCGCGCAGTCGATGAGAGCTTTGCGTTAAAAGAGCAGGTGCGTTTGCTTGGTGAGGTAAAGCAGGAATTGCTTAATGAAAAAGCCAAGCTTGAAGAAACCCTGCTTAAGGTCGGCGATAAAAACGGCGCTATAAGGCTACAGAAAGAAAAAGCGGCGCTTGAAAAAGAAAACAACGAATTGTTGAGTCGACTGAAACAGGTCGATGCCGACTTGAAAAAGATCAGCGATTCAAAAGAAAAATCGGAAAAAGAAGCGCAGGAACTTTCGCAACGATTAGATACCTTAAGCCGAGAATATGCTGAGGTTGCACGCAAGAATAAGGCCTTTGAACAAAAGGTTGCCAATGACCCGAAAAAATTCGCGGAGCTTGCGCATCAGAACAAAGTCCTTATTCGACGCACTTCCAACATGCATTACAACCTCGGCGTTTTTTATACCGAGCGCAAGCAGTACTCGCGCGCAGTTGCCGAATACGAAAAGGCACTCGAATTAACCCCTGATGATATCTATGCGCATTTCAACTTGGGCTACATCTATGCGGAGTATGAGGTCAACCGCGAAAAGGCAACAGAGCATTTCCGGCATTACCTGCGTTTGGCTAAAGAAGACGATAAGGATGTTGATTGGGTAAGAAAATATCTGCTTACCTGGGAATCATATGATGGAAAGAAACCAATTGAATAATCTGTCGCGAATACATAGATGGCGCGTTGGGCTGATGGCGTTAGTATTAAGTGCAGGATGCATGGCGTTTGCATTCGCGCAAGCTGAAAACAAAACCAGCGATCCTCAGGCTCAAGTAATCGGAACTATTTTTAACGCGCCAGTTCCGGTTAATAATTATTATTTCATCCGCAGTGCTATTATGGTTTTTGGCAATCGTTGGGGTACGCAGCCACAAACGCCAGAGCAGTTAGACGATGTAACCTGGGAGCAATTGGTATTATCATTTGAGGCGTATCGGCGCAATATTTCAGTTTCACCTGTTGAGCTTGCTTTAGAGATCGACCGAGTCATGCAAAGTGAAAAGGTAAATTTTGATCGCACGAAGGATTTGAAAGCCTATGAAAAGTGGGTGAAGGAAAAAACAAATGAGCCTGTTGAATTATTTGAAAACCAATTGCGGCATCTGGTGCAGATTCAGAAATTACGCGACCAGGTCCAAAGCACTATTAAACCTATAGTAACTGAAGAGGCGACGCGACAGGCTTTTCTTGATGAGCAAAACCACCTTGATCTGGAGGTGGCAAAGTTTGAGTATCAGCAGCAGGCGCAGCAGTTTTTTGAAGCGGTTAAGCGCAAGCCTGATTTGTGGGAAGAGACCAAAAAAAATAAACCGGAAATTTTCAAGCGGCCGGGCATGGTAACCATCATCTTTCTTATGGATCTTTGGAAATTTCCGCGCAATGCTCTTTACGCAATGCTTACGATGGATGATGGCCAATTGCATCAGCCAGAACCAATCTTTGAGGGGTTTGGAGTGTTTAAGGTTTTGGGAAAAAGGCCTGCGGATGAATCAGGATTTGCCAAATCAAAGAACGTTTATTTTGATCGCGTTGCCATTCGGCAGCGCAATGACAGCATGCGAGATTGGCTGACTAAATTAAAGCAGGATGCCAGCATAAAAATTTATAAACAAGGAGGGTAAAGGATGAAAACAATTTTTGTATGTACCGCGGTGTTAAGTGTTGTATGCCTGATCGGGCACGATAGTTTTGCTGCTGATAAAAAGGGGCAAGTGCGGGTGAATGCTAATCTTGAGGCAGAAAAACAGTTGCGCATTCAGAAGAACCAGCAGGCGATGACGCAGGCTTCGGCAGTGCTAGGAGCAAAAGAATGGCTGGTCACGTTTATCCCCGATAGCGAGCCAGGGGCAAAAAAGGTAGCTTTAAAGACCGATATGCTGACCGTTAAAGACGGCAGGGTTTCAGCTAAAGGTCTTTTAGCTCGGGGCTATCAGGAGTCGAATTACACTATGAGCGTGATGAATGATGGCACCGTGATCTGGGAAACAATGCAGAAAAGTAAGCTGGAAGGCGGGGTGTTGTTTTTGCGTGGAGAACTAAGGGGCGATGTGTTGACTGGTTTTATGACGCTGCAGCCGGCAAAAGGAAAGCGCGAAGATTACTCGTTTACTTCTGGTAAAGTCTAGAAAGGAGCATCAGAGTATTTTTAAGCGCCTAGAGGAATACGAGAGGAGTTATGGTAAGGCTTGTTTTAAAGGTTCAATAGTCAACAGCACCCTATATATAGGTAAGAGATGACCATTGAAGGTTACAATCTGAAATCAATAAAAATCCCAAGAAATCACTTGGGATTTTTTATGTTTATAAATAAATTTCTAAATCCCTTTATAAACAAAATACAAAATACTACGGTTAAGAGGGTGATAGTGATGGTAGAAAAGATCACGCTTATGATGGTTGTTGTTTCTGTGGTTGTAAGCTGCTGCGCGGCAGAGAATTGTTTTGCGCAGGCAAGCGTAAAAAAAGAAAAAGTGATCAAGCAGACAGTATCGCCAAAAGAGCTGGTGGGTGAGATTTCAAGCATTGACAAGCGCTACATCGCAGTAGTATTTAAACAAGATCTGGCAGGAGGATCCGAAGAAGAAATTCTTTTGCCTGTGCATGATAAGAGTTTGAAACTCGACCATGTGCAGGATCTCACCGGCCTGCAACAGGGCGATACGGTCAGGATCCAGTATGACCAGGAAATGACTGATTTTGATTCAGGCCGTAAAGAATCAGCGCTTAAAACCAAAAGAATCGGATTAATTAAGAAAGGTAAGCCTCTGCAAAGGCCGGTTGGGTTTTCTGATCCGGAAGGCATTTTTCGTAGCGGAGAATAGCAACGCATGGCAAAGTGGTTAAGGACAAAACTTAAAGAGAATCAGTCGTTTATCAGCACATTGCTTTTACTGGTGTTGGCAGGCGCCTTGTTTCTCTTCTTTAATTATACGGAAGCGTTCCAGCTGAAACGGGCGATAAGAAGGACTACGACTGGTTTGGTTGGCACGCTTAACGAAACCACGACTGATGATTTGACTGATGGGGGGATCAATCCGGAGTTTATTGATGAACCGATAGATATTACGAAATCATTTCTTATGTTTTCCCAGAGTACCGCCGGCGCCGAGCGACGCGATTATACGGATGCGTTCGGAGACTCTGGTCCGGACAGCGCTTTGTTTGCCCGCCGAAGCGCAGGCGTCTCAAGCGGTCCTTTGAGCTATACGTTGCTTGAGTTTGTTGATGGAGTCAATGCGACCGCATCCCGTACGCTCGTCGGAGAGACATTCTGGTACAAAAATGTTACCCTGCCAAAGTCTTTTGATCTAAACCGCACTATCGCGGTGCTGAGCTGGATGACCTGGAGAACATCTACTATCAGAGATATAGGTTCTGTGTATAGTGTGGGATTTCTTGCTGATGATAAAATCCAGATACGCCGCGGTTATCGCACGAACAGTTATATTAATGACGTTGCCTACCAGATCCTTGAGTTTGACCGCGACGTAAGTGTCCGGTACGGCTGCGTTACTATTGCCTCCGGCCAGCGCGGCACCAATATTAATCTGGACCCAGCAGTCGACCTCAATAAGACGTTTTTGTTATTCTCATCGAGCTATGGAGAAAGATTAACCGCTATCGGAGCTACAGACGGAAGCAATGAGGCTTTGTACGCGGTCAAGGGCAATTTTACCAGTTCCTCCAATCTGAATTTTTCCCGTTATGGCAATAACCAAATGGTCACTATTCCGTACTTTGTGGTAGAGTTTGAAAATAATGCTTTTGTGCAGCCAAAGGAAAATGTCGCTGTTACTGCTCAAGGCGCAGATCATAGTTTTACCGCGGTTGATCTGAACCGCAGCTTTCCGGTACGGTCGGTGAAGCTGAATGTTAATGATAGTGCCAGCCTTGATAATATCATGTATTCGGCCTGCCTGACCTCGACGACAACCATGAATTTGAGCCGCACCGGTTCGGACGGCGTTTCTACTGATATATCTTCGTTTATCGTGCAGTTGCCTGCGCTTGATATCTTAAAGCCTGATGATGTCGGGACGCTGTATGTCGGCGATAATGATTCGAGTACGCAGATCCAGTGGTTGATTCCCCGCGGCGACAGAACGGAAAATTATACATTCTGGCTATGCAAGGGTTCTGTTGCCGGAGACTGCAGCGTTGCTAATATTGCCAACTACAATATTTTCCTCGGCAACATGTCCGGAGAGCAAACCAACGCTTCGAATCTGACATTTGCCTGGAATATCACGGATATGCTAGCGGGCGGAGCCTCTAATCCTATTACAGAGGTTGCGCGCGTTGCTGTGGCAGATTGGACTACCAGCGCAAGCATGTCGGCATCAACGTATAATTGGGATATCTCTAACTATGATTTTAAGATCCGCGGTAGGCTTAATCTCACTGCGCCTGCTGCAGACGCACTTGTCTATGTCGGCAATAAACTGCAGGTTAATTGGACCAAGAATGGCAATTTCTCCGGCAACAACTTCAATCTTTCCTATGCCGATGACAGTAGTAATTTTATTCCGCTTGTCGCAGGCGTTACTCACTCGTTGACACAGGCGGATTGCAATTGCAGCGGCTATAATGCGACGCAGTGCTGGTATAACTGGAGTGTGCCGCTGAATCTTTCCGATAAGTTCAGGGTGCGTGTTAATACGACCACTAATCCGGATCGCTATTGTTCAACCTCAGGCAATTTCAGTGTTACCGATGCGTTAGACCTGACGGTAAATGACATCACTGCTCCCTATGGTACCTTTAGCCCGGGCGAACCGGTGAATATTTCTTGGACAAAACTCGGTAATTATACCAACCTTAATACTAATTTTACTTTTTCATTTGCTCCATCATTAACAGGGACGTATACCGAAATCCCTGCTTTAACCAGGATTACTGAAGCGCAGGCAAATTGCACGCAGACAGATTGTTTTATCAATTGGACCGCTCCTGCAGCCAAGAGTACCGATTGCCGCATCCGTATAAACGTAACCGGCCTACCAAGCCAGCTTTTTAATATCAGCGAACCGTTCACTATTGATACCTTTGTTACTCTCGTGCAGCCTAATTCCGGGACGTATTATTTCGGGCAGAACTTTGAGATACAGTGGGATAGGGGTGGCGATTTTTCCTCCAGTTTCTTTGACGTTGTGCTTATTAATGCCTCCGACTACTCGGTGGCGCAGACCATTGCTGATGACAAGACGCAAGTTGAGTGTAATTGCGATGGAGCTGATACCGCTTGCAATTATACCTGGTTTGTCCCGACTATTGTTGGTGATAATTACAAGGTTTTGGTTTACGCGACCACCGACACGTCAGTTAACTCCAGCTCTGCCAACCCTCTGACCATTGCCGGTCACATCTATGACATTACCCCTGACGGAGGAGAGACATGGTACATGGGCCAGACTGCTACCGTAACGTGGAAGAAGGTCGGTAACTTCACTGATCCCGCTGCCAATTTTACGGTTGCGTTATCTTCGACCGGCGCAAACCCTTATACTGTCCTTTATACTAATCTCACGGCATTGCAAGCGAATTGTTCAGCTGAAGGGGATAATAGTTGTTATTACGATGATATTGATGTGTTGCCCTGGTATGGCAGCACGTTTAAAGTAAATGTTTCATCCATTATTGACCCGCCTAATCTGCAAAACACAACCTTAGGCACATTCAATGTTTCTGCGTCCGTGAACATAACCACGCCCACCGGAACTACCAAATGGTATATGGGTAATGGTTATTATGTGAATTGGACCAAAAACGCAGATTTTCGTTTTGCCAATACTACGTTTTCAGTGTATCTATCGCCTGAAGGAGATGGTAATTACAATATTACCATTGCAGAAGCAAAGACCCAGGCTGAATGCGCTTGTAGCGACGTCGATAACGATTGCTCTTATTTTTGGCCGGCGGTTGCGCCTTCGATGGTTCAGTTGGATAAACCGCGCCTCAAAGTACAGCTCGATTCTAATCCTGCCCAGGTTTTTTGTCTTACTACCAGATTCAACATCACCGGCCTTATTACCTTAACGGCACCTAATGGCTATGAACAGTGGGCGCCGGGTGATAGCGTATACGTGAACTGGACCCGCACCGGCAACTTTACCTTCGATGACACTAAGTTTAATATCACGCTTTCCCTTGATGACGATGAAACCTGGCCGGTGGTGATCGGTGAGAATTTAACGCAGGCAGATGTTTCTTGCGAAAACGAAGATATTAATTGCTCGTATCCGTGGGTGGTTGGGGACTATTATTCTACGCTTGCCTTGGTTAATGTTTCTCTGACCGGCTATCCGGTTGCGATCCGCGACATTAGCGCCAATAACTTTAATATTACTTCAGGCGTCAATATTACCTCTCCCAACGGCGGGCAGAATTGGAAGATCGGCGAGAATCACACTATTAACTGGACCCGGCGCGGCAATTTAGGCACGGCAAACTTTACGGTTACCTATTCTAACGACGCGCTGGAAGCAACCAATATCAGCATTAGGGATAATGTGAACGCAACTGATGCCAATTGTTCCGGGACTGATGACAGTTGTTTTATCTACTGGGATATCCCGGTAGATTACTCAACATTTGCTAAGGTCCATGTGTACTGGCAGACAGACCCCTTGAACGTTTCGGACACTTCAAGCGGTTTCTTCAATCTAACTTCGTCCATTAATATTGTCACTCCCACGGGAGGCGAAAGCTGGCAAGCAGGCCAGGCGCGCACCGTTAGCTGGACCAAAACAGGAGATCTTAAGTACGCCAACACTACCTTTAACCTTACCTATTATAATGGGACAGGGTGGAGGCCGATTGCCTCT
>JAGOIJ010000080.1 GCA_017995695.1 Candidatus Omnitrophota bacterium
GAAGAAACCTTGTCGTTATACCGTCAGGAAGAGGTTAAGTTAAAAGGCGTTGTCGAGCGGTACTTTAGCCTCAAGGATCTTCAACCAGTCACGCTGGATGGCAAGGTGGTTGAGATCAACGCAAATATTGAGTTTCCCGATGAAATGGCTTCTGCAAAAGAACATGGCGCCCAGGGGATTGGTTTGTACCGCACAGAATTTTTTTATATGAACCGTAAGGATCTTCCTACTGAAGAGGAGCATTATGAGGCGTATAAGTATGTTGCCGAGCAGATGAACCCTCATCAGGTTGTTATTCGTACCATTGACTTAGGTGGAGATAAATTTTTGTCTCAATTTGCGATTCCCCGGGAAATGCAGCCGTTCCTTGGTTGGCGCGCTATACGGTTTTGTCTAGCTCGCCCGGATATCTTTAAAGTGCAGTTACGGGCGATCCTGCGCGCCTCTGCCCATGGCAATCTGAAGCTTATGTATCCGATGATTTCCGGTATTGAAGAACTGCAGCAGGCAAACGCTATTCTTACTGAAGCAAAGATGGAATTATGGAAACAAAGCATATCGTTTAATGAAAATATTGAAGTTGGAGCGATGATTGAGGTTCCTTCTGCGGCCATGACTGCCGATATCCTCACCAAGGCTGTTAACTTCTTCAGCATAGGCACCAATGATCTTATCCAATATTCATTAGCGGTTGATCGCACTAATGAAAAAGTGGCGTATCTATATGATCCGGCGCACCCCGCAGTGTTAAGAATGATTAAAGGTGTTATTGACGCGGCCCACCAAGCAAATATATGGGTGGGGATGTGCGGTGAAATGGCTGGAGAAGCAAGTTTGATGCTTATTTTGCTTGGCTTGGGGCTTGATGAATTTAGCATGCCTCCTTCAGTTATCCCCGAAGCAAAATATTTGGTTCGAAGTGTAACTTTGCAACAGGCAAAGGAAATAGCCTTGCAGGCCTTAACGTTATCAACTGGCAAGGAGATTGAAGAATTTAGTAAGGCAAAGGCAAGAGAGATTTTGCGCTAGCTTATTAAGAAAGTAAAAGGTTATGCCGCTCGTAAAGCAGGCGTTGGATTCTGGGAATATGATTGATTTGTTGCTGGATTTTCCCCTCCAGCTTCCTGCGGCAATCCAGCTTGGGCAGACGGTTAAGCTCTCTAGCGAAAAAGGAGAGATCGAAAAAATTGTTTTTGTTGGGGTGGGCGGTTCAGCGATCGGCGCCCGGGTAATCAAGGCGTACCTGTACGCTCACTGCAAGATTCCCGTGATTGTCTGCGCTGAATATGAGTTGCCGGCGTTTGTTGATGCAAAAACCCTTGTTTTTATATCGAGTTATTCAGGCAACACTGAAGAAACGCTAAGTGGCTACCAGCAGGCGAGAGCTAAAGGTGCCTTCATTGTTGTTATTACCTCAAACGGCGCATTAGCTCAAAAGGCTTCTGCTGATAATCAAGCGTTGGTTATCATTCCGGGTGGATTGCCTGCCCGGGCAGCGTTGGGATATTTGGCTATTATTCCTTTACTACTGCTTTCGCGTTTGGGAATTATTTCAGATATACAGCAGGAGGTGTTGCGTACGCAAGCGATGCTTGATGATCTTAAGAAGAATCATCTACATCCTCGGATTGGCTTGCAAGAAAACATTGCTAAAAATACCGCGCGACGTTTAAAAGGCAAGATTGCCCTTATTTATGCTTCATCAATACCATTTGACGTTTGCGCGATGCGCCTGCGTAATCAGATTAATGAAAATGCAAAGTCGCTTGCCTGGAGCAACGTGTTTCCCGAGATGAATCATAATGAAATTATGGGCTGGCAGAATCCTAGCCGCGTCTTGAAGCATCTGGCGGTGGTGATGCTAAGGGATAATTTTGTCCATCCGCGTGTGGCCAAACGAATGGATATTACCAAAGAAATGCTCAAAGAGGCCGGGGCGCATGTGCAAGAAATTTGGTCGCATGGTGAGTTGTTGTTGGAAAGGATTTTTTCACTTATTTATATCGGCGATTTTATTTCCTATTATTTAGCCTTGCACTATAACGTTGATCCGACTGCGGTTGACAACATACAGTTTATAAAGAATAAGCTAGCGAAGGGTTAAGATGAAGGCATTAATATTGGCAGCAGGGTATGCAACGCGTCTGTATCCGTTGACAAAAGAGTTCCCCAAGCCTCTTCTTGAAGTTGAGAAAAAACCCATTATAGATTATATCGTCGAAAAGATAGAAGGATTGAGCGCTATAGATGAGATACTGGTGGTTACTAATAGCAAGTTTGTCGGGCAATTTAAAGTATGGGCACAGGCGCGCGCAAGCTCAAAACCCATCCGCGTTATTGACGATTTAACGACGAGTAACGATGACCGGTTGGGCGCGATTGGCGATATCCATTTTGCTTTGCAGGATACCAACCTTTGCGATGACCTTTTAGTGATAGGGGGCGATAATCTTTTTGAAGACCCTTTACATGATTTTCTGGCGTTTGCCCAGACTCATCGTTCGGCACCGAGTATCGGTATCTATGATATTCAGGATATTACCCATGCTAATAAATACGGCGTGGTTAAGCTTTCCGATGATCAGCGGGTGGTTGATTTTCAGGAAAAGCCCGCTAAGCCTCAATCTACCTTAGTTGCAATGTGCGTTTATTATTTTCCTTGCGATAAGCTTGGCCTGATCAAGGAGTACTTAACGTTGCGTCAAGGCAAGCACGATGCAACCGGCTTTTACATTGATTGGCTGCGCCAACAAGTGCCTGTGTATGCTTTTTTGTTTAAAGGCCGCTGGTATGATATCGGCGATCATGCGTTTTACCATAAGGCAAATACTCAATTCAACAAAGGAGGAGTTTGATGGGGTCGCAAAAGTACTTTTTTTCTTCTGAATCAGTGGGCGAAGGTCATCCGGATAAGGTGTGCGATCAAATTTCCGATGGCGTCCTTGATGCCGTGCTGAAACTCGATGCCAATAATAAAAAAAGCAGGGTAGCCTGCGAAACGTATGTTACGATGGGCCTTTTGATTGTGGGAGGCGAGATTACCACCAGCGCTTATGTCGATGTGCAGAAGCTTGCGCGTGGCATCATCAAAGAGATCGGTTACACCCATCCTCGTTATGGCTTCGATTATAATACGTGCGCGATTGTCAATACGATTAATAGTCAATCTCCTGATATTGCCCAAGGCGTTGACTCCGGAGGTGCAGGCGACCAGGGGATCATGTTTGGCTATGCATGCAAGGAAACCGAAGAACTCATGCCTTTGCCTATCACGCTTGCGCATAAATTAGTCAAGCGCATGGCGCAGGTGCGTCGGGAAAATACCCTGCGCTATTTAGGCCCTGATTGCAAATCGCAGGTGACTGTTGAATACCATAACGGCCAAGCTAAGCGCGTGGATAGCGTAGTGCTTGCTTGTCAGCACACTGACGAAGTCTTAGATAGCACCGGAAAACATATAACGGCTCACGCGCGTCAAGAGCTTATCGATGTTGTTGCCTCGCCTATTGTTAAAGGCTTGGCTGATAAGCACACCAAATACTATGTTAACCAAACAGGTAAGTTTTTGATTGGCGGGCCGCAGTCGGATACCGGGATGACAGGCCGTAAGATAATTGTTGATACCTATGGCGGCAGTATCCCGCATGGCGGAGGCGCATTCTCAGGAAAAGATCCTACCAAAGTTGATCGATCTGCTGCGTATATGTGCCGTTATATTGCAAAGAATATGGTTGCTGCAGGCCTGGCTGATAGATTTATGATACAGTTATCATATGTCATTGGGTATGCTGATCCGCTTTCAATCTTTGTTGAAACGTATGGCACGGGTAAGCTGTCCGATGATTTGCTTGTTAAGCTCATCCGTGAGAATTTTGAATTGACGCCGCGCGGGATCATCAGCTCGCTTGATCTGCTGCGTCCGGTATATCGTCAGACTGCCTGCTATGGGCATTTTGGCAGGTCGGAAGCTGATTTTACCTGGGAAAAAACTGACAAGGCGGCGGCGCTGAAAAAACAGGCAAGCAGATTGTAAGATTTTTTTAAGGTTTTGTTTGCGGCTACGTATCGTCTAACGTAGATCGTAATAGTGTTACGAAACCTTGACGAACAACGCGACTATAAAACGAAACCGATACATGGCCGTAACCTTATCCGGCTACTAAAACGCAAGAAAGGATGCTATGCATTACGATATAAAGGATATCAGATTAGCTAAGAAAGGAACACTACGTATCGAATGGGCAGCTAATAGTATGCCCGTGCTCAAGCTGATTGCTGAACGTTTCAAAAAAGAAAAGCCGTTGCAAGGCAAGACGATTGCCGCGTGTTTGCATGTTACGACTGAAACCGGCGTTCTCATGGCAACATTGAAGGCTGGCGGCGCAAGCGTGTATCTGTGCGCTTCGAATCCTTTATCTACACAAGACGACGTCGCTGCTTCCTTAGTGAAAGATCTTAAGATCGCAGTTTTTGCGATTAAGGGAGAGGATACCAAGACGTACTATAAGCACATGACCGCTGCCCTTATGCCAAAACCTGATATTACTATGGATGACGGAGCAGATTTGGTGAGCACTATCCATCAGCGTCCGCAATCTGCACATGCTAATATCATCGGTGGCACCGAGGAAACAACAACCGGCGTTATCCGCTTACGAGCCCTTGCTCAAGAAGGAAAGTTGCGTTACCCCATTATTGCCGTTAATGACGCCTTAACCAAGCATCTCTTTGATAACCGCTACGGCACAGGACAGTCAACGCTCGACGGCATTATTCGCTCAACGAATAAATTAATCTGCGGGGCGAATGTCGTAGTGTGCGGTTATGGATGGTGCGGCAAGGGTGTAGCCATGCGCGCGAAAGGTATGGGCGCAAATGTTATAGTTATTGAGGTTGATCCGTTGCGCGCCATTGAAGCGAGCATGGATGGGTTTCGCGTTATGCCGATTCAAGAGGCTGCGCGTATCGGCGACGTCTTTGTGACCGTTACCGGCGATATTAATGTTATTCGCAAAGAGCATTTTAGCGCGATGAAAAACGGGGCGATTGTTTCAAATTCAGGGCATTTTAATGTCGAGATTGATATTCCGGCATTAGAGAAATTAAGTAAGGCAAAAAGGACAATCCGAGATTTTGTTGATGAATATACGCTTAAGACGGGGAAAAAGATCTACCTGTTAGGAGAAGGTCGCCTCATTAATTTGGCTGCTGCTGAAGGGCACCCTGCATCAGTGATGGATATGTCGTTTGCCAATCAGGCGTTAAGCGCTGAATATATGGTCAAGCATTATAAGACATTGCGCCGTCAGGTGTATAAAGTTCCCGATGATATCGATAAGAATATCGCTGCCCTTAAATTGAAATCCATGGGCATTACGATTGATACATTGACCAAAGAGCAGGAAAAGTATCTGGCAAGCTGGGAGATGGGCACATAAAACATTACACAAAAAGTAGCCATGTCGATTAAAAAGATAGCGGTTTTGACAACTGGTGGTGATGCGCCCGGCATGAATGCGGCAATTCGTTCGGTGGTGCGTTTTGCGACCTTCAAAAAGTTGGAGGTCATGGGCGTATTTCGCGGTTGGTGGGGCCTGATTAATGAAGAGCTGAAAGTTTTTGACCACCGTTCTGTTTCAGGGATTATTAATCAGGGAGGAACGGTATTAAAGACTGCGCGCTGCCCTGATTTTCAAACTATTGAAGGGCAGGAGCGCGCATTCGCTACGATCAAGAAGTTTGCTATTGATGGCCTCATTGTTATTGGCGGCAATGGCAGTTTTACTGCCGCGCACCATTTTTACCAGAAATATCATGTCCCATGCATTGGGATCCCCGCCTCGATCGATAACGATATCAATGGCGTTGATGTGACGATTGGTTCCGATACCGCCGTCAATACGGCGCTTGCTGCTATAGACAATATCCGCGATACCGCAACGTCAATGGAGCGGATATTCGTGGTTGAGGTTATGGGTAGGGAATGTGGCTATATCGCATTGCAGGTAGCCTTGGCTGGCGGCTGCGAAGATGTTATTATCCCCGAGCGGCCCGTTGATTTTAATGTGATGTGCCATGATATTGTTAATGGTAATATCAGAGGGAAAATCAGCTGGATTGTGGTGGTTGCTGAAGGCGCGGGCCACGCCGAGGATATTGCAAAGAAAATTACCGAGTGCACCACGCTTGAAACGCGCGCGGTTGTGTTGGGGCATATTCAGCGTGGCGGCCGTCCTACAGCTTTTAGCCGGGCGCTTGCGCTTAATTTAGGCGAGGCCGCTGTCGAACATATGCTTAAGGGAACAGTTGACGCTGCTGTCGTCATGAGTAATGGTAAGGTGTTTACCGTAGATTTTGCCACAGCCACCAAGAAACGTGTTATTGATGTGGAGCGTATGTATTATTTAATCAAATCTTTAACCTAATAATTACGGAGGGACGATGCTATGGGTAGAAAACCGTTGGATGTAGAAAAAATCATCATGTCATTGATCATGAGCGATGATATGGCAACGAAAAAGAAATTAGGCAAAAAGATACAGGATATGGCGTACAAGCGAGGGGTGTATTCTTCAAGCATTCATCAGCTGTATATGGCGCGCGGTAAGGGTGAGTTTAGCGGTTTTACGGTTCCGGCGATTAATCTGCGTTGCCTCACCCTTGATTTAGCGCGGGCGATTTTTCGCGTAGCCAAACGCAATAATTCCGGCGCATTCATTTTCGAGATTGCCAAATCTGAAATGGGGTATACGGCGCAGCCGCCTATTGAATATTCAAGCGTGATTTTAGCTGCGGCAATTAAGGAAGGGTATACTGGCCCTGTCTTTATCCAGGGCGACCATTTTCAGGCTAATGCTAAGAAATACAAAGAAAACCCCGAGCAGGAGCTTGAAGGTATGAAGGCATTGATTGCTGATGCGATTGAGAATGGATTCTACAATATCGATATCGACAGCTCAACCTTGGTTGATTTAAGCAAATCCGATCTTAATAAGCAGCAGCGTGATAATTATGAGGTATGCGCAAAACTCACGCAGTTCATTCGTCAGATTCAGCCCCGCGGCGTTGAGGTTTCTGTCGGTGGTGAAATCGGAGAAGTAGGGCATCAGAATTCAACCCCGGAAGATTTGCGCGCGTTTATGAATGGTTTCAAGCAGCGGTTACGCAAGGGACGCACTGGCATTAGCAAGATCAGTGTTCAAACTGGGACATCGCATGGCGGCGTGGTGCTGCCTGATAGAAGCGTCGCGCAGGTCAAGCTTGATTTTGATACCTTGAAAGTAATTTCCAAGATTGCGCGCGATGAATATGGC
>JAGOIJ010000081.1 GCA_017995695.1 Candidatus Omnitrophota bacterium
GCTTGATCTGTTGCAATGCAGCCTTGGTAGGAGCAAAAATATCGAAATCAAAGATTGCCAGCGAAACGATAGTTTCAGGATGTTTCCTGAAATACGCTGGGACAGTCTTCTGGGCATTACCCTTGACCAGTTCAAAACGCTTCAGATGAGCCATGGGGTTCATCTGCTCCTGCAGCGAAAGCACAGTATCCAGATAGCGCTCATATCCTGAAGGCACAGAAAATGACCCATCCTTGCACCGACAACGTGTTCCATCGTGCCTGTTCATTCCTTGAAAACCGCAAAACGTATCAAAACCAACGATCTTACGGTGGCGGTTAAATGGCTCAAGGATTCCCCGCAACGCCTGAAGCACGGCTAATGTTTGACCCCAACGCACACCAAATTCTACAATGATGCCATGGGTGCGCACAATCTTCTTATACATCTCATAGAAAAACAGCATGCGGGAAAGATCTTTGGAGTTTATAAATAAGCCCAGATTGTGCAGGATCTCATCATCAGGAAACAAAGAAACGGCTTGTTTAAAATGCTCAACAAATGCTTGATTGGTCTGTTTCTCTGTGGCACTTGATAACACGATCGCATCGTGTTTTTTTGTTTTCATTTGTTCCACCACTCCTTATTCTCAATCCACCATTGCGTTGTTCGGCGAATGCCCTCACTCAGGCTAATACGAGGCTGCCATCCTAAAAGATCCTGGGCCTTGCTGTAGTCTAATGCGCGGAATTTAACCGTGGAAGGTTTTGAATCATCATACAGAATCCTTGAGGGAACATGGCCGGCAGCGTTTAACACGCATGATACCACCTCCTGCACTGAAACAGCGCTGCCCGAACCAATATTAAAAACATCACAGGTGATTTGCTTTGCGTCGAGCATAAGCGTGATTGCCCGGGCAAAATCTTCGGCATACAAAACATCCCGCTTGACGTCAGGAGATCCCCACACCTGAAAAGGATCCATCCTGTCAACGGCCTTGCGAATAAGCGCAGGAATAAAATTAGAATACTGCGGATCAAAATTGGCGTAGGGACCGTAAATATTTGCCGCGCGCGCAACCAACGTTTCAATGCCAGTTTCATGGTGCATAAAGGTGCAGATCTTCTCGCAAAAACGCGCAACCCAGCCAATACCGCGCTGCGTAGCAAACGGCTCAAGGTTAAGATCAAGCTGATCCTCGCGGATGAAACCGTCAAACTCCTGATAGAGGGTTGCAGAACTGATATAGACAACGCGTTTAACTTTTTCTTTGCGAAACGCCTCAAGCATCTGCACATTCATGATCACATTATCATTAACTAATTTCCATGGCTCCTGAGCAAACATCCGCGCACCGGCAGTGAATGCCGCAGCCATAATGGCGCAATCGCAACCAGCGCAGGCACGGCCTGCCTCCTCAAGAGAACGTAAATCTGCCGCAACGTATTCGATGCGCTCATTTTTTATAAACGGCTTGGTATGGGCATGATAGGCTGCGCGAATTGTCACCGTAGGGAAATGGCGCAAGAGTTCCTGCAGAATGCTCGTTCCGACTAATCCAGTTGATCCAGCTAAAAATACTTTTTTGTTTTCAAGATACATAATTATTTTATAACCGTTACTGCTTTCCAGGGATTTAAAAAAAGTTCGCGCCGCCAGAATTCAAGCAAATCCTGCAGCGTTTTTTCAACGGGAATCTGAGGCCGCCAACCAGTCACCTTTCTAAATTTGTCAGTGCAAGGAATCTGTAACGTGACATCCGAAGGCCGCATAAGCCGACGATCCACCACAACTTTGCACCTTGTCTTTGAAAAAGAAAGCAATAGTTTTAGAGCCTCCTTGATCGTCATGGAAGATGTTCCTCCGATATTATACACCTCGCCCGGCGGGCATGTATGAACCAATAACCAATAGGCGCGCACTGCATCGCGCACATCGCAAAAGGTACGCACTGATTGAAGGTTGCCAACGCGGATAACGGGTTTTTGCAGACCTAGTTCAGCTGCCGCAATCTGCTTGGCAAAAAAGGACATCGCAAAGACATCTCCCCGACGGGGACCGGTGTGGCTAAACATGCGCGTACGGATAGTCTTTATGCCGTGAGAAACCCAATACTGATACGCAAGCATATCTTCGGTAACCTTGCTCACCGCATAAGGAGAGGCAGGACGCAAAGGGCAATCTTCTTTTATCGGAGTGTCTTTCTTGGCAACTTGACCGTATACTTCTGAACTTGAACACACATGTATAACCGGGTTGATCTTGGTAATCCTGATTGCCTCAAGCAGGTTTGCCGTGCCGATAGCATTGTTCCATAACGTATTAAGGGGAGAGTTGAAGCTGGAAAGCACGTAGCTTTGCGCGGCAAGATGAAAAATCGCTTGTGGCTTAATCACCGCAAGGTGCCGGATGAGACAGCTCACATCGGTTAAGTCGCCTTCAACGAGAGATACTTTATCATAAATATCGGCTAGATTCTCCCGCGGACTCCTCCAGCGGCACAATCCAAAAATAGTATGCCGCTCTTTCAAGCTAAGTATATATTCAGCTAAGTGGCCGCCGACAAAACCGGTAATCCCCGTAATCAAAACCTTCATGCTTCCTCCTTACGACTAAAATATTATTTTATCATAAATTCAAAACAATCACAGAGGTTTTATGCTAGCGTACAGATGCTCGGTTGCATCCGCGATGCGCTCCCAATCAAACTGCTGCGCATACCTATAGGCATGAGCGCCCATTTCTTTTCGCTTCGCATCATCATTAAGCAAGCTTTCAATCTTAGAAGCAAGCGAATCTGCACTCAGAGAACAAATATAACCAGTCTCATTATCCTGCACAAATTCTGTTGAGGCGTTAAGCGAATGACTAACCGTCACTACCGGCAAGCCGCACCCCATTGCCTCAATTACTGCCATGCCAAATCCTTCGCGCGTGGAAGGAAAAACCAAGACTTTCGATGCCTTCATTAACGCCAAGACCTCGGCATGCTCAACAAAATCCTTGAAAACCACTCCCTCGCGCACATTAAGCTGTTGGGCTAATTGAATGAGGCGATCTTTTTCAGGGCCCCCTCCCACAATAAAACATTGCGCTTGGGGAAACTTCTTACGCACAGTGCTGAATGCGC
Source organism: Candidatus Omnitrophota bacterium (assembly GCA_017995695.1). Classification (GTDB taxonomy): domain Bacteria; phylum Omnitrophota; class Gorgyraeia; order Gygaellales; family Profunditerraquicolaceae; genus JAGOIJ01. Next base: position 3,113 of record JAGOIJ010000081.1, read on the forward strand.
GGATAAGCACGTCAACGTTTTTCTCGCGGATAAGCCTTCCCACAAATATACAATCGCTTGTTTGGCAAGAAGGCTCAATATTCTGTATCGTTGCGCAATCAATCCCCTGATGAATAACGCAAATATCGCTGGGATCCCGCCCCAGATTAACAAGCGCGCGCTTTACTAACTGCGAATAGGCAACAATGCGTCCGGCTTGTTTGATCACTCGACGTTCAATGCGACGCGCAATCTCACCTTTCAACATCCCTGCATAGGAATACCAATACGTGTCCCATACCTCCTGCCAGGTAACCACCAGGGGAATTCTTTCATGCTCTGCATATTTATTTACTTCAAAAAAAGGAAGATAGGGAAAGGCGTTGCAATCAATAATATCAAAATGCTCTTTGCGCAGCGCATTGCCGATCGCTCTGGTAAAACCCCACACTTGCCACGCATTGCGAATGCCGGATTTCAAATACAAATCTCTATGTTTGCCAACCCCGTGCAAATAAACGCCTTCTTTAAGGAAATCCTGCGCGCCTGACCATGATTTCATCCCGTAAAGATGAACCTCATGGCCACGCCTTGAAAGTGAATATGCAAGCTCCCAAAAACGTTTTTCAGCTCCGCCTTTGACATAAGGGAAAATAACATCGTACACAAACGCTATTTTCACGATCCCTCCCGAAGACGCCAGCGTTGCGTAGCAAGTTCATGCTCAAATTCAGCATCGAACAAGCGCAAGGCGCTTGCCTTTTCATAATAATCCTGCGCAGACTGATAATCGCCGAATGAAAAATACACCTTCGCCAAATTCAGGTACGCAGGGGCAAAACCAGGATCTAAGAAAACTGTTTTCTTAAACGCATCAATTGCCTCATCCGGCTTCTTTAAATAATAATACGCCAGCCCCTGATTATAGTAAAGCACCGGCGAGCGGACACCTGCCTTAATTGCCCTTTCGGAAATATCAACAGCCTCTTGGTATTGTTCAATAGTAATGTATAGAGTAATAGCGTTGTTGTACCCAACGGGATCAAGCGGCGCAATCGCCATTGCCTTTTCATAACAATCAAGGGCATCTTGCAACCTGCCGAATTTATGGTGCAGGAAACCAACATTATTCCATGCCTCCGGCAGGTCAGGATACTTGTCAGTTGCTTTTTGATACCACGCCAGGGCATCCTGGTATCGGTCCTGGAAAAAATACACGTTAGCCAGATTAAGCATGGTATCGTAATCATCCGGACTAAGCTTCAGCGCCCGGTGATAGGCGGCGATACTTTTCTCAAGCTTTCCCAAACCAAAATAGGCGCTCCCAAGATTATAAAACGCCCTTACACTGCGAGGCGACTGTTGCACGGTTTTTGTCCAAAACGTCATTTCATCCTTCCAGTCAAAATTCCGTTGGTAGACGGTAACAACATACAAGATGACGAGCGCAACAGCGCCTAATCCTGCTAGCATGTTCAAATGTTTAAAACTGCCCAAGCGTCTTGCGCGAAAACTAACAGCTGCGTGAATCCCCAACCCGACAACAACACAAAATCCCAACGAAGGTATATAGAGCCGCTGCTCGGCAATAGGCCGGGAAACCAAGAAAATTAAATTGGAAACAGGCAAAAGACAGATCAAAATCCACGCCAAGAAAAAAGAAACCAATCGCTGCTGCGGATTTTTACGCAACGCAAGCTTAACCGTCCAAAAAAGCAAAATACCCACGGCAAGCGCCGAACCAAGCACGGTCAGGTCGAACGGCGACTGCGCAACGGTAAAGGGACGCTCCGCATTCAGGTTCACGGGAAAAATAAGCAGCCAGAGATAATACCCTAAGGTTTTACTAACAACCTGGGCTGTAAGAAAATAATCGATTTTGCCGAGCGGATAAAACGACGACGGCGCCAGAAGCACAAACCGACTCAGCAACAGATCAATGGCGGAGACGAGAAAAAACGGCATGACAGCAAGAAGCTTGGCAATCAGGTTTTTGCGACCAGTAAAGTAAACCACGTAGAGCGCCAGCATCACCGGGAATACAATGACTACCTCCTTGGAAAGGATAGCCGCAATGAACGACAATAAAGAAGCCCCGTAACACATCCAACGTTTTGCTCTTGTTTTGTTGCGCAGGAAATAAATAAACGTTAAAAAAGAAACTAAGACAAACAATAACGCCATAGGGTCAGAGCGGTTTTTAATCCAGGCAACTGACTCCACATGTATGGGATGCGAAGCAAACAACAATGAAGCCAGAAATGGAAATTGAAAATAACGCCGGTAGCCTCCCAAGACAGGCAACGTTAGCATGGCTGCGAACTGCAACAGAAGGAAATACAATACAACTACATTAAAGGTGTGGAATAATACATTGGTGAGATGATACACAAAAGGATTATTCTGGCCAAGCGCATAATTAATGGCAAATGTCGAAAGCCTCACCGGCCGCAGTGTCCCCTCCTTGCCCGGATTATCATGCTTCCAGAAACGCAACGTAAAGAATGAGGGGATATTACTCAATTTCTTAATATGAATGTTTTCTTCAACAAAACCCCTGTCGTCCCAGATGAAATCGTTATTGAGAACGTTGGAATAAATAAGTACCGTGAATAGCACGAGCACCGCAAACGTAACAACTGTTTTCTTCATCAGCGACACACTTCCTTTTGACGCGTACACCGCACTACCCGCAAGCCCTCTTGCCAGGCATACTGCGCCAACAGCCCGTTGGCATTTGTTACTGATTCTCGTAATAAAAAAGTTGCGTAAGGAAGGCGAAAATACACTTTTCGCCTGACCCATGATACCCATTGCGCCAGCTTTGCGTAACTTTTAAGCCATGGCAACGCAACCCAGGGAATATCCTGTTGATACACCGACCAATCCCCCACCAACATGCCCTCGCGCTTGGCCTGCGCGTAAACTTCGGTTCCCGGATAAGGAACCAATGCATTAATATTCGCCGTTGTAGGAGCGATCTTAATTATTAGCCGAGCGGTCTCTTCGATAGTGCGCACCGTTTCACCGGGGAACCCAATAACCCAACCAGTATTAAGCTGGATCCCTGCATTCATAACTATGTTGCACGCTTCTATATTCTGGCCGAGGCGCGTACCCTTGCCCATCCGATCAAGCACCTCTTGAGACCCTGACTCCATCCCCATAGAAATCAAATATACCCCCGCCCGCTTTGCTTCCTGCACTATCTCTTGATCCAGCGAATCGCTACGGCTTTTTATGCGAAGCGTAACGCGTATTTTTTCTTTCTGTATAAGACGAAAAATCCTTACGGCCCTATCCCGGTCAAAGGTAAAGTTCGCATCGCCAATATCAATACTGCGTATACCCTGTCGATACAACCCGACCATTTCTTCCAACACGTTATCCGCAGAACGACTGCGGTACTCACCTGCAATATTCGAACAGAACCGGCAATAAAAAGGGCAACCACGGCTGGTGATCATCGTATCCACCGGCCTTTCCTTGCGCAGAATGATGTAGTACCGATTTCGCTCGTAAGACTCCTTCAATAAATGCCGCGCAGGATGAGCAAGAGCATCTAAATTTTCTATCTTGCCACACGCAAGGAAATTTGAAGGCCTTCCTTGTACGCGCATCCATAATCCTCTAACAGCATTAAAATCGATGCTCCCCGAAAGCGCGGCGCAAAGCGCAGAGAAACTTTCTTCAGCCTCACCTTGAAGAACAAAATCAACCTGCCCAAACTCCTCCAATACTTTTTCAGGAAGGGCATTCGCATGCGCGCCACCTACTACAATTTTTACCGATGGATTCTCTGCTTTGATTTCGCTGATAAGTTTGAAAACCGGAACTATAATTTCCGATAATAAGGTAATGCCCACGAGCTGAGGCGCTAACGCCTTGATAGCGGCGCTCACCTGTCGGTTGTCCAAACCTTGCGCGTTGGCATCTATTACATCAACTACATGACCCTCGCGCAACAAAGCAGCAGCGATATATAAAAGGTTGACCGGCGGAAAACATTTCTGCTGAATTTCCCGCGGTTTCTTTGATCGAGGGTTAACTAAAACAACGTTCATAATGCGTCAGTTTTTCTTGCGCAACCGACAGGCTGCATCATGCTATACCCAAGAAATGATTTCATAAACAATACGCCTATCGCAACAGGCAGGAGGG
>JAGOIJ010000082.1 GCA_017995695.1 Candidatus Omnitrophota bacterium
TTACCACGGCGTTCATGCGTGTCCCCATGGCGTCGGGCTTCGGGTTAATGCTCCCGTCTCTGACGGGATACTTAAGGAGGAAGTGGTGGAGAAATTGGATATCAGTGAATTAAAAGACATGAAAATTTCGGAGTTGAACAAATTGGCCAAAGAGCTCAATGTCAATGGCATCGCCGGCATTAAAAAGCAGGATTTGATTTTTAAGCTATTGCAGGCGCAAGCTGAAAAAGAGGGGCTCATGTTTGGGGAGGGCATTTTGGAAATTCTTCCTGAAGGATTTGGCTTCTTGCGCTCGCCAAACTACAATTATCTGCCCTGCCCTGACGATATCTATATTTCTCCGTCGCAAATCAGGAAATTTGATTTGCGCACCGGCGATACCGTCAGCGGTCAGATCCGTCCGCCGAAAGAAGGGGAGAAGTATTTTGCCTTGCTTAAGGTTGAGGCGGTTAACTTTGAAAATCCGGAAGAAGTTAAAGAAAAAATTCTGTTTGATAATTTAACGCCGATTTATCCCCACGAGGCCTTTAATCTTGAGACAAAGCCTGATGAGATATCGATGCGCGTGATGAACCTGTTAACGCCGATCGGTAAAGGGCAGCGTGGTTTGATCGTGGCCCAACCTTACAGCGGCAAAACCGTTTTATTGCAGAAGCTAGGCAACGCCATCATGAGCAACAATCCTGATGTTGTGTTGATTGTGCTTTTGATCGATGAGCGTCCGGAGGAAGTTACCGATATGCAGCGCCACGTCAAGGGAGAGGTTATTTCATCAACTTTTGATGAGCCGCCGGAGCGGCATGTGCAGGTAGCGGAAATCGTTTTGGAAAAGGCTAAACGCCTGGTTGAGCACAAGCGTGACGTGGTTGTCCTTCTTGATAGCATCACGCGCTTGGCGAGAGCGTACAATTCAGTTGTCCCGCACAGCGGCAAGGTGTTATCAGGAGGTATTGACTCCAACGCACTACAAAAACCAAAGCGCTTTTTTGGCGCGGCCCGCGCGATCGAAGAAGGCGGCAGCCTTACGATAATCGCAACTGCCTTGGTTGACACCGGCAGCAGGATGGATGAAGTTATCTTTGAAGAGTTTAAGGGGACGGGTAACATGGAGCTGCAGCTTGATAGGAATTTATTCCAGCGTAGGATTTATCCTGCTATCGATATCAAACGCTCGAATACGCGTCATGAAGAGTTGTTGGTTGAGAATAACCAGTTGCAGAAGATTTGGATCTTACGTAAGGTGCTCAATGAGCTGAATAACGTTGAGGCCATGGAGCTTTTAATCGAAAAGCTGGCAAAGACGAAGAACAACACGGAGTTTTTAAACAGCATGAATCAATAACTTCGGTCGATGGCCGATGGTTGATAGGATGTTTTTTCAAGTTAGTATTGAGTGGTGAGTATTGAGTACCAATTAACGAGAAAACGAAAAAGGAGAGCAATATGAAAGACAAGATTCATCCGAACTACAAAGAAAGTACTATTGTCTGCGCTTGCGGAGAAACAATCCACACCCGCTCGACAAAGCAAAGTATTAGGGTTGAGATCTGCTCAAAATGCCATCCGTTTTTTACGGGGAAGCAGAAATTTGTGGATTCGGCCGGTCGCGTAGATAAGTTCTTAAAGAAGTACGGGAAAAAATAATCATTGCATGAATGAGCAGTTGCAGAAGCTAGAGGATCGGTTCGTTGAGCTTGAGCAGTTGTTAGCATCGTATGATGCGACTACTGACAAGGATCAATATAACCGCTATGCTAAGGAGCTTTCGGATTTACGGGAGCCGGTGTCGTTATTCCGCGAGTTTAAACGGCTTTGCCAGGAAGCCAGCGATGTAGAGCAGGTGCTCAAGGAAAAACACGATAGGGAGTTTCTTGAGCTTGCCCAGAAAGAACTGCTGGAGTTATCTGGGCAGAAGATGGCGCTTGAAGAAAAACTCAAGCAGCTCTTAAAGGGCGAAGATAAGGACAGCGGCAAGGCGGTGATTCTGGAGATTCGTCCTGGCACCGGAGGGCTTGAGGCAGGGTTATTCGCCGGCGATCTGTACCGGATGTATACGAAGTACGCTGCGCAAAAAGGCTGGGTTGTCGAGCCTATGGCTATTGCAGAAACCGAGCTTGGCGGCTATAAGGAAATAGTGTTTAGCGTTCAGGGTAAGGATGCCTATCGGCGGTTTAAATATGAAAGTGGCGTGCATCGGGTTCAGCGGGTCCCGCAGACAGAATCACAGGGCAGGATCCACACCTCAACCGCAACCGTGGCAGTCATGGTTGAGCCGGAAGAAGTTGATCTGGTGATTGAACCCAAGGATTTAAGGATCGATACCTATCGCTCCTCCGGTCCCGGCGGTCAACACATGCAAAAGACGGATTCTGCGGTGCGCATCACCCATATCCCTACCGGCGTTGTAGTCGCCTGCCAGGATGAGCGTTCGCAACTAAAAAATAAAACCAAGGCGTTGCGTATCTTACGCGCCCGGCTTCTTGACGCCAAAGAGCAGGACGCCTCAAAGAAGCTTTCGCAGGAGCGCCGGGCCCAGATCGGCTCAGGGGACCGCAGCGAAAAAATTCGCACCTATAATTTTCCCGACCGTCGGGTAACTGATCATCGGATTAATTTTACTACCCATCAGCTTGAGGCTGTCCTTGAAGGCGACCTGGATGAGCTTTCTGATGCTTTATTAAAAGCTGAAGAAGAAAAAAACGCGGCATAATTAACTATGCGTGAAGCGGAGCTGTTGTTTACTGATTGTTTGGATTGTTCTCGTTCGTCGTTATACAGTGAGCCTGACACAGCATTGACTAAAGAGCAGGCCCAGCGCATTGCGCTTGCCTTACGGCGCAGGATTGCGGGCGAACCTATCCATTATATTCTTGGCGCTGTTGAATTCTTTGGATTGCGTTTTAAAGTCACCCCCGATGTTTTAATTCCCCGTCCGGAAACAGAGATTCTGGTTGAGTCTGCCTTGCGTTTTGCCCCGCACATTTCCTGTCGCGCATCCGGATATAACGTGTTAGATATCGGCACCGGGTCAGGTTGCATTGCTATCGCGCTTGCAAAGCATCTTCCTTTTGCCAGCATTTGCGCTTGCGATATTTCTGAGCCTGCTTTGAAAATTGCCTGCGAGAACGCTAGTGCCCATGGGGTTGAGCGACAAATAGATTTTGTGCATCATGATTGCCAGGCCTTGCGCTTGCCGCTTGCTGCGCCGTATGATATGATAGTGAGCAATCCTCCGTATATTCCTTCAGATACTATTGCTACGCTTCAAATTGAGGTAAGGCAGGAGCCGCGCATTGCCTTAGACGGAGGCAAGGATGGATTGGATTTTTATCGAGCAATACTTAAGCGCGCGCCGCTTTTGCTTAAGCGCGATGGGTTTTTAATTATGGAGATCGGCTGTGGTCAGGCTTCCGGGGTCAGCGAGCTTATTGCTCAACAAGAATCATTGCGATTATGCGAAATCGTTAAAGATTATAACCAGATTGACAGGATTATGGTGGTGAAGCATGGATAAACTTATTGTTGAGGGTGGGGCAAGGCTTAAGGGCGAGGTGACGATATCAGGGGCAAAAAATGCGGTGCTGCCAATACTTGCGGCATCTCTCTTGACTGATGATGCCTGTATTATCAAAGGCGTGCCTAATTTGCGTGATGTCAATACTATGGTTAAGATCTTGCGTTCCTTAGGCAAGAATGTTGATTTTTGCAATGGCACAGTATCGATTACCAATGGCCGGGCAATCAGTTGTGTTGCCGATTATAAACTTGTTTCGACTATGCGCGCCTCGTTTTGCGTTTTAGGCCCGCTGTTGGGTAAATTTAAAAAGGCAAAAGTTTCTTTACCGGGTGGATGTATTATCGGCGTGAGGCCGGTCGATCTACACCTGAAGGGCATTAAATCGCTGGGGGCAACCATTGATGTTGAGTCAGGGTATGTTGTGGCAAAGGCAGACCGGCTCCGGGGAAATTATGTGTATCTGGGCGGCGTGTACGGGTCTTCCGTGCTTGCTACCGATAATGTGATGATGACCGCAGTCCTTGCGCAAGGGAAAACGATTATTGAGTCGGCAGCGTGTGAGCCAGAGGTAATCGACCTTGCCGAATTCTTGATTAAAATGGGTGCTAAGATAAAAGGGCAGGGAACGCCGGTTATTGAAATCGAAGGGGTAAAGCAGCTGCATGGGGCCAGTCACACCATTATACCTGATCGCATCGAAGCAGCTACCTTTATTGTCGCAACCTTGGCAACAAAAGGCGATATCATGATCAAGAATATTCTGCCGCAGCATTTAGGGGCGATCATTGATAAGCTTGATGAGGCAGGCGTTGCGCTGACGAGGGGGCACAACAGTTTGCGGGTGCGTTTTAAGCGGCGGTTGAAACCAGTGAATGTGACGACGTTGCCGTATCCTGGTTTTCCTACTGATATGCAGGCGCAGATGATGAGCTTGATGAGCGTTACCCCGGGGATTAGCGTAATCACTGAAAAGATTTATCCTGATCGCTTTATGCATGTCGCTGAATTAAACCGCATGGGAGCGCACATACAGCGCGAAGGGCCGCATGCTATTGTGAATGGCGTAGCGGGTCTTTCCGGCGCTCAAGTTATGGCTTCGGATTTGCGCGCATCCGCGTCATTGGTCATCGCAGGGCTGGTGGCGCGTGGAGAAACAACAATCTCGCGTATCTATCATCTCGAGCGAGGGTATGAAAATATGGAAAAAAAGCTTGAGGCATTGGGCGCGCGGATTCGTAGGGAAAAAGAGTAATTTAGTTGACGCGATCGAATAATTCCAAAGGGTGATTATATGATTCTCATGATCGATAATTATGATTCGTTTACTTACAACCTCGTGCAGTATCTGCAAGAGTTGGGCGAGAAGCTTACGGTTGTCAGAAATGATCAGATTGATATTGAAAAGATCGAGCACTTAAGACCGACCCGTATTATTATTTCTCCTGGCCCAGGCAGGCCCGAGCAGGCGGGGATCTCTTGCGCTGTGGTGCAAGAGTTTGCCGGTAAGGTTCCCCTTTTGGGGGTGTGTTTAGGGCACCAGGCAGTAGGGTATGTTTATGGGGCTAAGATCGTTCAGGCCAAACGATTAATGCATGGCAAAACATCCTTGATATATCATAATCGCAAAACTATCTTTAAGGGGCTGCCCAATCCTTTTGAAGCTACGCGGTACCACTCGCTTTTAGTAGACAAAAAAACCTTACCTTCATGCCTTGAGGTGATTGCTTGGACTAAGGAACACGAGGTCATGGGTATCAAGCATAAGAAGTACAAGGTGTGGGGAGTGCAATTTCATCCCGAGTCAATCATGACCAAACACGGAAAAGATATTCTAAGACTTTTCTTACGGCAATGATAAAAGAAGCGATTACCTTGGTTGCTGGAAAGAAAGATTTATCTCCTGATCAAATGCAGGCGGTTATGCAGGAAATCTTCCGGGGTGAATGCGCAACGCCCGATATTGTCAGCTTTCTTACTGGGTTGCACAGTAAGGGTGAGACGGTGGAAGAGCTTACCACTGCCGTGTTAACGATGCTTGCGTATGTGGATCCTATCCGGGTTGCGAAACGAAATGTCCTTGATACCTGCGGAACAGGAGGCGACGCAAAGGGCACGTTTAATATTTCTACTGTCGCCGCTTTTGTGGCGGCAGGCGCCGGGATTACGGTAGCCAAACATGGCAATCGTTCTATCTCAAGCCGTTGTGGCAGCGCAGATCTACTGGAAGCGCTCGGGGTGGCCATTGCCGTGGATAAAGCGGTTATTCAACGTTGTTTAAATGAGATCGGCATTGCTTTTTTGTTTGCTCCTCGTTTGCATCCGGCGATGCAGCATGTAATGGCGGCGCGTAAACAAATCGGCACAAAGACTATGTTCAATTTATTGGGCCCTTTAATTAATCCCGCGCGCGCAACGCACCAATTGGTGGGTGTCTTTAGCGAACCATGGACGAGCATCTTGGCGCGCGTATTGTGTAATCTTGGCAGCGAGCACGTTTTAGTTGTCCATGGCAAAGACGGGCTGGATGAGGTCACGACTACTAATTTAACAGTGATTTCAGAGTACGATGGAATAGATTTTAAGGATTACGATATTGCGCCGGAAGATTTTGGTATTGCGCGGGCGCAGCTTAGTGATTTGCAAGCAAACGATATCGAAGACAATAAGCGTATCGCTTTGGAGGTGCTTCGTGGCAAGACAGGCGCGCCGCGGGATATTGTGCTGATGAATGCCGGTTGCGCAATATATGCGGCAAATAAGGCCGCCTCTATTAAAGAAGGAATAGTTTTGGCTGCGGCATCCATAGATTCAGGACGTGCTTTAGAAAAATTAGAACTTTTAAAACGCTATTCTCAAGAGGTTGCGCATGGCTAAGGTTGATACCCTGAAAGAAATTGTAAACCGCAAGAAAGAAAGAATCGCATTAGCAAAGCAGCAGCTGCCTGAAGAGGACCTAAAAGCCCGCTTAAAGGATTGTCCGCCCACGCGCCCTTTTATCGAAGCTATCCATAAGCCGCGGACAATTTCTCTGATTGCCGAAATCAAGAAAGCTTCTCCTTCGCGGGGCGTGATCAGGGAAGATTTTAATATCCAGCAGATTGCGCAGGATTACCAGGCGGTTGGCGTGCAGGCTATCTCTGTGCTTACTGAAGAAGATTATTTTCAGGGAAGTCTTGAGTATCTTAAGGAAGTCAGGAATTTTGTCAGCGTTCCGCTCTTGCGTAAAGATTTTATTATTGAGCCATACCAGGTATTTGAGTCGCGCTATTATGGGGCGGATGCGATTCTTTTGATCGCAGATCTGTTAACGCGGGAAAAGATTATTGAGCTTATGTCTCTGGCGGAAACCATGGGGCTTGCGTGTTTAGTTGAGGCCCATAATGAAAAAGAGCTTAAGAAGATTCTTAATATGAAGGTTCCCCTGATAGGGATCAATAACCGCGATCTGCACACCCTTGAGGTTGATAGTAGGGTGACAGAGAGGCTTTTCCCTCTCGTGCCAAAAGAAAAAGTGGTTGTGGTGGAAAGCGGCATTAAGACTTCCCAGGATGTATTATTCTTGAAAATATTGGGAGTGTCTGCCGTACTGGTTGGCGAGATCTTTATGCGGGCGTCCAATATTCGGGCAAAGGTCGAAGAGATTATGGGATGGTGATTATAGTATTGAGTATTGAGTCGTGAGTATTGAGTAGACGAATGCAGGCGCGCATAAGGAATGGTTAAAGTAAAAA
>JAGOIJ010000083.1 GCA_017995695.1 Candidatus Omnitrophota bacterium
AAGAGCCGAAACGTCTCGCAGCAACACGATATCCTTTATTTTCTTGGCAATAAATCTCGGCCGAAAATAAAATCTTCGATACGCTTGGGCGTATTTTTCTTTAATGGTTTCTTCGGTAATAGTCGGCAGACGCATTACCGGATCGCTTAAATCATACTTATCCCACTGCTCATGCACCAGGTACCCCTGTTCTTTGGCCCAGGAGAACATCTGGGAACCCGGGAAAGGAGTCGTGATATTGTATATGGCGATATCCGGATCAAGCTCGATTGAATACCGAATCGTCGTGTCAATTGTTTCTTTAGTCTCGCCGGGATTGCCAAACATAAAAGCGCAGCGCACTTGTATGCCGGCCTCCTTGGCATTGGCCACTGCTTCTTTATTCTTGCTCAAATTAATATGCTTGCTTATATTCTGTAATATCTGGGCATCGGCAGACTCAATGCCATACATGAGCTGATGACAACCGGCTTGTTTCATTTTGCGCAATAAAGGAAGCGTTACGCAATCAACCCGGGCAAAACAATTCCAGGTGAGTTTGAGTTTCTTCGCAATAAGCAAGTCGCATAACGCATCTACGTTTTTATTGACCGCGGTAAACGTGTCATCATAAAAAGCAACTTCACGAATACCATAGCGCTCATACAACATGACCATCTCTTGAAAAATATTCTCCGCCGACCTGATTCTTAAGGGAATCCCTGCTGAGCTACAGAAGGTGCAATGGCCGATGCAACCTCTTGACGTGAGCATGTTAATTGCTGGCAATTGCTTATATGAACCTGCGGCAGGATGGTAGCGACGAAGATCAACCTTATGGAAAGCGGGAAACGGGATGGCGTCAAGCTGACGGGTCAATCCGTTCGGCCCGACATGACGGATATTCCCCTTTTCTTTATACGAAAGCCCCGCGATATCTTGCAGCGGCTGCCCAGCAACTAAGCGAAAGAAAGCGTCCTCCCCATCGCCGCGGATAATGTAATCAACATAATCTAATTGCAGGGTTTCTTCAGGCAACGCAGTGACATGCGCTCCTCCGCACACAACGTTCGCATGGGGCTGGCGCTTCTTGATTAATTGAGCAATGCGGTGGGCGTTATATATGGTCGGGGTTACGGTGGTAATGCCATACCAATCGTAGCGCCAGGAAGCTACGGATTCTTCAAGGCGTTGCCAATCGGTAAAGGTAACCTGAAAATCCACAACATCAACTTTAATATTGTTTTTCTCGAGAATCGCTGCTAAGTACAAAAGCCCTAAGGGAGGTAAGGCGCTACGGACATTACTCCAGATATTGCCTTTTTTGACAAACCACGGAGGATTAATGAGAAGAACATTCATATCTTCCCATTATAGCATCGGAAATGAAAAAAGTTAAGCGCAAGAATTAATGGTAGGATTAATTACATTGGAAGGAATGCCGTCGCTATTTAAGCGTTTCAAAAGTATCCGCCGGCCTGACATCAATAACTATCCTTGATGAATAAACAGATCGTCCATCCCTAAGAAGATACCCGCGATTACCGCTTGCCAAACGCTGGGCGTCAAGTATTTCTTGTTGCTTTCTCTTTGCCAGATACTCTTGGATTTTCTGCTCGCGCAGTTCTTTTTTAACCAGCCGTATCGCAACCTTAAGCTCTTGCAAAGAATGCAGCTTAGCTTCCAAGCGTTGTTTCTCTTCAAGTAAAGTCACGTTTGTTTTTTCAAGGCCTGCCAGCCGGACTGAAACCTCATCGAGCTGCTTCTTGGTGCTCTCTAATTCAGCCGCAAGTTGCTTGATCTCGCCCCGAGCGCTACTTAATTCCTCACTTAACGCCTGCTTATCTTCCAGATCTTGGTAGCGTTGAGTGCGGCTCATCTCTAATTCTTGATGAGAACTGACAAGTTTCTTTGTAAGACCGAAATACCCCCAAACACCAATTGCTAAAGCAACCGCAATGACGATAATGACCGCAACCATCTGATTATTACTTACATGCTTTACCATGGCTTCCTCTTCTTTTGCGTAACAGTCTAGTTCATTCTACAATATATTGAAATTCCTCACCCGTTACAACCATAAAAAAGGGCCGGACATGAAGCCCAGCCCAGGCAAGAAAATCTGCTTCTAAAACAAATATTGATACTCTTTCTATTTTTATAGAAAGCATTTTTCGTGCCAATTGATATAACGTTACCCTTCATGATCGCGATACTCCTAACAATTGTATTTGTAATAAGATAGAAACCAAGGATTACCACGTTAAACCCGCGGCTTTTGTCCCGATAAGAATCAACGTTTCGATTACGCAACATTTTGTTGAAAGTTGGCGACATCACGCTAACGCTCGCTCTGGCTACCTGACACCCGCTTCATTAATAACTAGGTGAGGATCATCTGCATCGAGCGTAACAGAAACCCCGAACGGGAGCGTAATATCAATCTCTCCCTCTTCGGTGTGGCCGGAAGGAAAACCGTAGAGCGTGGGGACATCGACATCGTGTAGGATATCGTTAATAATATCCTGCATCTTGTATTTCTCACCAGATTCATCAATACAATCAATCATGCGGCCAAACACAAGACCCTTTATTTTCTTTAGCTTCCCTGCCAACTTCAATTGCATCAGGTAAGAATCAAGCACCTCAAGATCCTCACCAATATCTTCCAAGTAGAGAATTTTCTGGTCGGTCTCAAATTCATAAGGGGTTGCCAACGAATTAACAATCATTGACAAATTGCCGCCCACCAAGATACCGGTGGCCTTGCCCTCCCGAATCGTCTTCAGATGGGGAAAACGCAGTTCACCAATCGCTTTCGGCACCGTTATCGCATCTAAAAGATAATCAAGGGTAATATTGTTCATGCCCTCGTATATCTCATCGGAAACAACCGGGCCATGAAACACAACCATACGCGCAGTGTTGTACAGATACGATAAGAGGATCGTAATATCACTATACCCGATGAAGATCTTGGGATTCTTTTGAATGAGTTTACTGTCCAGATACGGGATGGTGCGCATCGACCCATAACCAGCCTTGGCGCAAAAAATAGCTTTAACCTCCCTGTCCGCAAACATGCGGTTAATCTGTTCTGCCCGCTCCCGATCAAATCCTGCCATCGACCAGTACTTATTGAAAATCGAGCGGTCATATTTAACCTTGTACCCTAAATCCTTCAGCTTCTCAATGCCGCGCTTAAAAGTGTCGGGCTCAAACGTCCAGGCAGGAGCAACAATGCCAATAGTGTCTCCTTTATTGAGCCTGCGGGGCTTAAGCATACTCTTATACATCGGCGTCCTTCACTTTTATAAGCGGCAGCCAGATCGCTCGATAGGTTAACGTAAATTTACCGGTAAGATTTTGCCAAGCCTTATCAACAATCCGCGAGGCAATATGCACCACCAGATCATCAGGCACGCCATCTTCTTCTAATGACTGCGGAACAATCGCGCATTGATCGTTCATATAATCGATGGTCACAAATTCCTTGTTCTTCTTATTGATGGCGATCTCGCAAGAAAACCAATCAATGCGTGTAATGCGCGCGATTTCAGAAGTAATGCGCACTAACGGCAGCAGCTGATGGGCATCCATTTCTTTAAGCGTAACCTGCCGATAGACATGAGTCGTCGGATTCCACCAACACGGAATGATCTCGCCAAAAAGATGATACACCCTAAACCAGGCCGGCGTATCATTAATAACTAAAGGCTCAATAAATTCCTGAAGCAGAAAATTATCTCCGGGATTAATCTTGCGCGCTTCGGCAATCTCTTTGAGGGTGCCCTTTTGATTGATGACCTTCACGCCTTTGAGCGCGTATCCTAAAGCAGGCTTAATAACAAAGGGAAAACCTAATCCTTCTTTTTCTTCGTCAGTCAAACGCCTGGCTTCCTCCCATTTCCTGATCACAACCGTATACGGAACAGCCACCTGCGAACGGATTAAATCAAAATGGGTAATTGATTTATCGGAAGCTGCCTTGACATCATCGGGATCATCGACAATCCTGGTTCCTGAATCCTTAAGCACATAGGCAAACTTGCGGAATTCATCTCTGGGGCTGTGAATCTCGGATGCCATATCCAAGAAAAACTTAATCTTAATCTTATCCGCCTGGATATCTGCTGCCAATTTATCTAAATTTTTCTTATCGACAAAGATAAAACTCATCTTGCGCAATTCGCATTCTGACCGCAAGGTGGCAATGAATAAATCGTCCTTATCATCTGGTATTAACCAGCTAATGCCGAAATCATATACTTCCATGTTACTTGCCTCCTCGTAGATTTTATAATAGTTGTTTCTATTATAACACTACTTAAACGCAAATGGTGGGAATTTTAAACGCAATGCGCCTAGGAGGAATCGAACCTCCAACCCTCTGCTCCGAAGGCAGATGCTCTATCCAATTGAGCTATAGGCGCAATACATTACAAGTTTTTCTACCTTACGCCTATAGATCATGTGCCAAGGATTACGGCACTGAGCTTTAGGCGCAAATCTATATGATCTGGGCTTTCGCCCCCAATAATTCCTTAATCGCAATGAGCTTACTGCTGCTAACAGCGCGGAGTTGACGCTGCGAGGTTGTGCGCACCGGTGAATTAAGCTGGATCTTGTCAGGGTTAATCTTTTCAACTACATCTTTAAGTTGACGGATATGTTCAAGGCTATCATTAACCCCTTCCACCAACATAACCTCAAGCCAGATCTGACCAGCAAACTCTTTTCGTAACTCGATCAATCCGGCGATAATACCTTTAAGATCGATAGAATCATGCGGCTGGTCGATTGCTTTGAAGATTGCAGGATCTACGGCATCAAGTGAAGGGACCAGCAGATCTGCTTTCGCAACAGCTCTTCTTACGTCCTGCTGCGCAAATAAAGCAGCGTTACTAATCACCGCCACGGGAACCGAGGTAGCCCTTTTGATAAAGGCAATAATCTCTTCTATCTTTACATTGAGCGTTGGCTCGCCAGCCCCGGAAATCGTGACATAATCAAGCGCCTTAGCCTCCTGGGCATGATACAAAAACCAGTTCTTTAGCTCCTCGGTAATGCTGGCAATTGCAACATACTCTTTGCGCTCTGTCGCAAGGGAAGACGTAGGGCCCAATTGACAATAGATGCAATCAAAATTACAGGTTTTATGCGGGATAAGACTGACCCCCAGAGACTTTCCTAACCGACGCGAGGTAACGGGGCCGTATATAAATTTCATGTTCTCTTTAAAGACAGAAGGCGCCACGAGAGGTGACGCCTTGTATCTTACGCTTAAGCAATGACTGAACCTTACAAATCCTATTTTACCTCAATAACGCTATTCTGGCTCCCAAAAGAATTAGTAGTCCGTTGCGCGCAATTAGGATCAGCGATCCAAGAGCCATCAACAATAAACTTATACTCGTATCGGCCCGGCTTGAGGCTTGCTTTCACCTGCCAGTTGCCTCGGGAATCTTTCTTAGCCGATAATTTCTGGGTATCCCAATTATTAAAACTACCAGCAACGCTGACCTTTTTTGCCTGCGGTGCATAGATCTTAAACGCTGTAGGCGTTGCAGACTTCGATGATAACCGAACCATGCGCACCTCCTTGTTTTTTCGCTTGTACATGTCGAAAAACAACCCCCTGACCCATTTGTTTCTGGCTCTTTAAAAACAAGCCCTCATGAATACGCACGTCAGCTTGTATATATCTATATACGACAATTAGATAGCGCTGTCAAGTAAAATCATACCGCAACGATAGCGATCTTCTTTTTCTGCGCTAACGCTATGCTTGCTTCCTTATCAATAAAAAGGGTCTTCCCTGCCTCGACCGCAAGACAAGCCGCCCGAGCGCGTATGAGATTCTTAACCGTGGTGAGACCGACAACAGGAATATCAAATCGCTCATCCTGCTTTGGCTTACTCACCTTGACAATCGTAACGCCTGCGCGCGCAATCTTTCCCGCCCTGCGGATAAGATTATCAGTGCCTTCAAGCGCTTCAACTGCCACAATAGCTTTATGTTTGACTGCCACTGTCTGACCGATATCTAATGCGGCTATCTCTTTTGCTAAAGCCAAACCAAATGAAACATCCTCCCAAGCTTTAGCATCCATGGCAACACTGGTCAACGCTCCCTTACCCGGCAGATACTCCTCGATAAAGGTAGTGGAGCTCAAAAGAGTAAGCCCGTGGGCAGAAAGACGTTGCGCAATGGCCCCAAAGATGCTATCAGCGCGCTGATCTTTAATGCTTTGTAATATATTCTGCAATTCTGGATTAAGCCTGACCTCTCGGCTAAAGAGGCGATACGGGCTGATCTGGCCAGCCATGACAACCTTGCTAACGCCCTCTTTCTTGAAAATCTCAAACAACTTTTCAAATTCACCCAGATGCAACCAATATATCTTGTCGACAAGTTTAGTGAGCGCGCGCGACGTGTCTTTTTTAATGGCCACTGCCACGACACTAACATTCTTCTTGCGCGCAGCATCGGCAAAGATAAGGGGGAATTTTTTGTTACCAGCGATAAGACCAATGCGTTCCATAATAGGCTTCTTACTCGCTAAGGTTGGGGTGTGCTGCGAAAGCAGTATGTGAAATTCCTCGCTCAGATTTTCTTATGAAATCCAAAAGATAGGAGATCTCATCAGTGGCGGAAAGCTCTTGCTCTGCCTTTTGTAAGGCATGCTTAATAGAGAGGCCTTCGCGAAAGAGCAGCTTAAAAGCAGCATGCAAAAGATGTATTGAGGCGGCGGACATTCCTTGGCGTCGTAAACCTACGAGATTAAGCCCAAAGATGCGCGCAGGATGGCCATCGCACGTTGAGAAAGGGGGAATGTCTTGCACAACCTTTGAGCATCCGCCGATAATAGAAAGCTTACCCACGCGGACAAACTGATGTATAGCAACAAGACCTCCAATGACCGCTCTGTCTTCAATAGTGACATGTCCGGCCAGAGTTGCATTATTAGCGAACACGCAATGATTGCCAACGCGGCAATCGTGAGCCACATGAGAATACGCCATGAAAAGATTATTGCTGCCCACTATAGTCTTTCCGCCCTCTCCTGTCCCAGGGTTCATGGTGCAATACTCGCGGATAATGGTGTTCTCGCCTATTTCAAGGAAGTTTTTCTCTCCCTTATATTTTAAATCTTGCGGTCGACTGCCGACAACGGCCCCGGTAAAAAGCTGACAGCCGCTGCCGATAGTGGTATTGCCCTCGATAACGCAGTGACTG
>JAGOIJ010000084.1 GCA_017995695.1 Candidatus Omnitrophota bacterium
CTATTAACCTGACTAAGATTGAAACCCGCCCTTCAAAGAAAAAGACGTGGGATTATTATTTCTTTGTCGATTCGCTCGAACACCGCAATAATCCTAAAGTGAAAAAGGCCCTTTCAGAGTTAGAAAATAGGTGCACATTTTTAAAAGTATTGGGATCTTATCCGATAGGTGAATAGCGAATTTGATGAGGGTTTATGGAAGAGCTCATTCGTAAGAATATATTACATCTGACGCCGTATCAGGCGGGTAAGCCTATTGAGGAAACTAAGAGGCAGCTTGGCCTACGTAAGGTCATTAAGCTGGCCTCTAACGAGAATCCGTTGGGGGCTTCGCCAAAGGCAGTGCGGGCGATTAAGAAAAACCTTACCAGCCTTAACCGTTATCCTGACTCAAGCGGGTTTTATCTTAAGAAAAAACTGGCTAAGCTGTATGGTTTGGACTCTGGAAATTTTATCATTGGTAATGGTTCCGATGAGCTTATCGATATCATTATCAAAACATTGGTTGAGCCAGATGAGACGATCATCACAGCGGATACGACATTCCTTGAGTATGCGATTATCGCGCAGACGCTGGATCGACGCATCGTAACCGTGCCGCTGAAATATTTTAAATACGACGTTGAAGGGGTTAAGAAAAGGATTGATAAAAAGACAAAGCTGATTTTTATCGCTAATCCCAATAATCCCACGGGCACGTATGTGACGAAAGTGGAAATGCAGGAGCTAATTAACGAATTGCCGGATGATCTGGTGTTAGTATTGGATGAGGCATACGATACCTTTATCGATGTGAATGATTATCCTCAAGGTTTGCATTATATGCGACAAAAGAATGTCATTGTCTTAAAAACATTTTCTAAGGCTTTTGGTCTGGCTGGATTAAGGATCGGCTATGCTATGGCTAGCCAAGCATTAACAGGATTTCTTGAACGCGCGCGGCAGCCTTTTAATGTTAATGCCCTCGCCCAGGTCGCAGCGGTTGCGGCACTTGAGGATAAAAAGTTTTTACGTAAGACCAAGGAAGTCGTTTTGTCCGGCAAGGCGTATATGTACGATAATCTTAAAAAGCTCGGGCTTGCCTATGTGCCTTCGGTGGCAAACTTTATTTTAGTCGATGTGGAGCGCGATGGCGTCGGGGTCTTTAAGGAGATGCTTAAGTTCGGCGTAATCGTGAGGGATATGAAGCAGTACGGTTTGAAGAATTTTATCCGTATTACTATCGGGACGAAAAAAGAAAATGAACGCTGCATTACGGTTCTTAAAAAAGTAATAAGGAACCGGTAGGAGGAGTATATGATTATTGTCTTAAGGCCTGACGCAACGGATCAGCAGATTAACCATATCATTGAGAAGATTCAGAAGCTGAAGCTTCAGCCGCATGTCTCCAAGGGTACTGAGCGCACGATCATCGGCGTGATCGGTCCGGAGGATGTCTTGCGGGTGACGCCTCTTGAGGTTTTCCCGGGAGTTGAAAAAGTAATCCCCGTATTGGCTCCCTATAAGCTTGTGTCAAGAGAATTCCGGCACGAAGATTCAGTCATTGATTTTGGTAAGGGTAATGTTGTCGGCGGTAAAAAGATTGTGGTGATTGCCGGTCCCTGCGCTATCGAAAATGAGCAGACGCTCTACGAAACAGCTGAGCAGATAAGAAAAGCTGGCGTTACTATCTTGCGCGGAGGCGCGTATAAGCCGCGGACCTCACCGTACAGTTTTCAGGGATTAGGAGAAGAGGGCCTTAAGATATTGCGTAAGGTTGGCAACGACCTTGGTATGTCAACGGTAAGTGAGGTTATGGACACGCGGGATGTTCAGCTTGTGGCCGAATACGTTGATGTGCTGCAGATTGGCGCGCGTAATATGCAAAACTTTAATTTATTAAAAGAGATAGGGCAAACTAAAAAACCAGTGCTGTTGAAAAGAGGTCTTTCCTCGACAGTGAAAGAGTTATTGATGTCCGCGGAGTATATTCTTTCCGGCGGTAATTTCAATGTCGCTTTGTGTGAACGTGGCATCAGGACGTTTGAGGAATCAACGCGTAATACGCTGGACATCAGCGCAGTCCCGGTGATCAAGCAGCTTTCGCACTTACCGACCGTGGTTGATCCGAGTCACGCCGCGGGCAAGTGGGGATTGGTTGCTCCGTTATCGAAGGCAGCCATTGCTGCGGGTGCTGATGGGTTATTGATTGAAGTCCACCCTCGTCCGGAAGATGCGATGTCTGATGGGTCGCAATCTTTATTGCCGGCAAATTTCATTCAATTGATGCAAGAATTAAAAAGTATAGCTTTGGCAGTAGGCCGCCAGCTATAGACGTTACGCAGGCGCATAATTACTATACCTATGTTTAATAAGGCTGCTATTATCGGCACAGGATTAATTGGCGGATCATTGGCTTTGGCCATTAAGGAAAAAGGCTTAGCGCGCGAAGTTGTCGGTGTCAGTCGTCACGCAAAAAGCTTGCGGCTTGCTCAACAAAGCGGCGCTATCGATCGTGGTTCGCAGCAGTTGGCAATTATTGCCGGGGCTGATTTGGTGGTGTTCGCAACACCGGTTAATGCTATTATGTCAAAAGCCTGCGAAGCAGCGCGGTTTCTTGATGATGCGGCTTTGGTTATTGATGTAGGAAGTAGCAAAGAAATGATTGTTGCTCGTCTTGAGCGAATTTTTCCTCGTTTTGTGGGATGCCATCCTTTGGCGGGATCAGAAAAACGGGGGATTGCCTATGCCGATAAAGATCTTTTCCGGGATTCGTTGTGTATTGTTACGCCGACGAAGAAAACCAATCAGCAGGATGTTGCTAAGGTCCAGGCTTTTTGGCGCGCTGTGGGGGCAAAGGTTAAGAACGTATCTCCTGTTGAGCATGATACTACAGTTGCTTTCATCAGTCATCTGCCCCATGCTTTGGCGTTTTCATTGTTGGGAAGTGTCCCTGCCAAGTGTCTGCCGTTTGTTGCCACTAGCTTCAAGGATACCACACGTATCGTTGCTTCGGATATTGAGTTGTGGGCTGATATTTTCTTAAGCAATCGCAAGAATGTTACTGGCGCGATTGAATTATTCCAGAAACAGCTCGCGCAGCTTAAGAAAGCCATTGGCGCAAACGACCGGCGTCTCCTAGAGTCCATTCTTAGAAAGGCTCAAGCAAAAAGAGAATCGTTGAAATGATTATTGCTATTGATGGCCCTGCGGGGGCTGGCAAAAGTACCATTGCTAAGCTGGTTGCCAAAGCGCTTGGTTATGTCTATCTTGATACCGGGGCAATGTATCGAGCTTTAACCTTGAAGGCAATAGAACAGAATATTTCTAGCAATGATATTAGTCGCATTATCGAATTGGCTAAAACGAGCGTTATCGATTTAAGCAATAATGCCGATGGCTCATTAACAGTGCGTTTGGATAATAGGGATGTAACGAATTTTATTCGCCAGCCGCGTATCACCAAGATGGTTTCCGATATTGCCAAGATTAAAGAAGTGCGCGAGCAGATGGTTATGGTGCAACGCAGATTAGGGGAGCAAAAAGATAGCGTGCTGGATGGGCGTGATATTGGCACAGTGGTTTTTCCCCATGCGCAGAAAAAGTTTTTTCTCGATGCTTTATTTTCGGAAAGGGTGAATCGGCGTTTTGAAGAGCTTAAGCAAATAGGTAATCAAATTTCGCGGGAAGAGGTCCATCAGGATCTTCTCAATCGGGATACCATTGATTCAACGCGAACGGTCGCGCCGCTTAAAAAAGCCGACGACGCCATCTATATCGATACAACCAATATGTCAATTGAAGAGGTTGTCGCAACTCTGTTGAAACATATCGTCTCGCATGGATAAATCGCTGATTAGAAATTTTTCAATTATTGCTCATATCGATCACGGCAAGTCTACGTTAGCTGATCGCATCCTTGAGTTGACCGGGGCCGTCGATAAGCGGCATAGCGGCAGTCAGCTTCTCGATGATATGGAGTTAGAGAAAGAGCGTGGCATCACTATCAAGGCTTCCATGGTCCGCCTTTCGTATCGTTCTCGTAACGGCAAAGAATATACCTTTAATCTTATTGATACTCCTGGCCATGTTGATTTTACCTATGAGGTATCAAAGTCTCTGGCAGCCTGCGAGGGAGCGTTATTGGTAGTTGACGCAGGGCAGGGGGTTGAGGCTCAAACGGTGGCCAACTTTTACCTGGCGCAAGAAAATAACCTTGAGGTCATTCCCGTTATTAATAAGATTGATCTTACCAGCGTTGATATCCCCCGCGTGCAAAAACAGATTGAAAGTGTTTTTGGTTTTAAGGAAGAAGAAATTATTTTGGCTTCCGCTAAAGAAGGGATTGGTATTGACGCTATTTTAGAGAAAATAATCGAGGTGATCCCTGCCCCGAGCGGTGAGGCCGAGCATCCGCTTAAGGCCTTAATCTTCGATTGCCGTTTTGACACCTACAAAGGGGTAGTTGTTTTTGTAAGGGTGGTTGATGGGAAACTCGATGCGCATACGCAAGTGAAGCTTTTGCATTCAGGCGCGGTCTATAAACTCGAGGAGCTTGGCGTCTTGCAGAATCTAAAATACACGCCGGTTGATTCGTTAGGAAGCGGTGAGGCAGGTTATTTTACGGCTAACATCCGCGAGCCCAGAGAGATCATGATCGGCGATACTATTACCGATATAAAGAATCCCTGTAAAGAGGCCCTCCCGGGATTTCGCACAATAAAGCCGTTAGTATTCTGCGGCATTTACCCGGTTAACCCCGGCGATTTTCCGGATCTACGCGATGCCATGGATAAATTTATATTGTCCGATGCCTCATTTGTCTTTGAACCGGAAACAAGCCAATCATTCGGCTCGGGATTCCGTTGTGGGTTTCTTGGGCTTTTGCATATGGAGATTGTGCAGGAGCGCCTTGAGCGCGAGTACAATTTAAATCTTATCTTGACAGTGCCGAACGTTGTGTATAAAGTAAAGACCAAGGCTGGCCAGACTTATGAAGTTGATACGCCGGTAAAATTTGCAGCACAGGATATTGATGAATCGTTTGAGCCGTTTGTGAATTTATTGATGATTGCTCCTGTTGATGCGATTGAGCCGGTGTGCGAATTAGCTAAATCCAGGCGCGGGGTTTTTAAGACCAGCCAATACCTGGGTGAGGATCGCATTGAGTTAGTTTTTACGATTCCGCTTTCTGAGATCATTGTAGATTTTTATGATCGTTTGAAATCAGTGACCAGAGGATACGGTTCTTTGGATTATGAATTTCAGGGGTATATGCCGACGAAACTGGTTAAACTTGATGTTTTACTCAATGGCGTCGTGTGCGACGCGTTTTCTTCGTTGATGTTCAAGGATAAGGCGAGTTTTAAGGCGCGCGCGTTGGTTGAGAAACTGAAGGAATTGATTCCGCGTC
The DNA here is from genome assembly GCA_017995695.1 of Candidatus Omnitrophota bacterium. GTDB lineage: Bacteria > Omnitrophota > Gorgyraeia > Gygaellales > Profunditerraquicolaceae > JAGOIJ01. The sequence goes on from JAGOIJ010000084.1 coordinate 5,392, forward strand.
AGCTTTTTGAGGTAACCGTGCAGGCGGCAGTGGGAAGTCAGATCTTGGCGTCAGAGAAGATTCGCCCCGTCGGAAAGAATGTTACCAGCAAGTGTTACGGCGGGGATATTACCCGCAAGCGTAAACTTTGGGATGGACAGAAGGAAGGGAAAAAGCGCCGGAAACAGTTTGGTAAGGTTGAGATTCCGCAAGAGGCATTTCTGGAGGTATTAAAAATATGAAGCCACGGACAAAGGCGGTGATTCGAGAGTGGGCAGAGTCGATTATCGTTGCGCTTATTTTAGCGATGATTATTCGCACCTTCATTGTGCAGGCGTTCAAGATCCCCACCGGTTCGATGCGGCAGACGCTCTTGGAGGGCGATGTTATCTTGGTAAATAAATTTTTGTATGGCGCAAAGATTCCTTTTACGGATCTACGTCTTCCTAAGGTTAGGGACCCCTTAAGGGGAGATGTGATCGTGTTTATCTATCCTGAGAATCCCAAAAAGGATTTTATAAAACGATTAGTCGGTTTGCCGGGTGAGACAGTAGAGATAAAAAACGGAACAATCTATATTAATGATAAGCCCCTTTTGGATGCGGCATTTAGCCAGCGCTATTATTACAATAACAATAGGCTTGATTCATTTGCTGCTGAAGGCCAGAAAATCATCATACCAAAAGATAGCTATTTTGTGCTAGGGGATAATTCCGCATCTTCTCAAGATAGCCGTTATTGGGGCTTTGTTCCGCATAAGAATATTCTTGGCAAGGCCTTGGTTATCTATTGGCCGCCCCAAAGGATCAGGCTCATACAATGAACTTTGCTAATAAGGTTTCAACGTTTCGCATCTTAAGCGTTCCCTTTTTCGTTGCTTGTTTGATTTATTATTCTCCGACGAGGGACTATCTGCGTTTCATTGCATTAGCGATTTTTGTTTTAGGGGTGATATCGGACGCGGTTGATGGCTATATTGCCCGTAAAGGCAAGCAGGTTTCCAAGGCCGGGGCAGTGCTTGATCCGCTCGGTGATAAATTGTTGCTCATCAGCGCCTATATCTGCCTTTTTGCCCGTCAGGATCTTCCTGCGGGAATCTTCTTTCCTTTGTGGCTTACGCTGATTGTGATTAGCCGCGATGTTATTATCATGCTCGGGGCCATGGTGATTTTTGTTGTTAAACATGATATTAACGTTGTGCCAACAAAATGGGGGAAGTTTACCACCACGTTTCAGATGCTTGCCGTTATCGGCGTGTTGGTGCAGTGGCATTTTGCCTATGTGCTTTGGTGGGTTGCCGTTATTTTTACTGTTGTTTCAGGCATTGATTACATTCGAAAGGGTTTCATGACGCTCTATGCTGTGGATACTGCTCGGAATCATCATTAGTTATTGCATCGGTTCATTTCCTACCGCGTTTGTCTTCGGTCGTCTTATTAAAGGAATAGATATACGCCAGTTTGGCTCAGGCAATGTGGGCGCAACCAATGCCTTGCGCGTACTCGGTAAGAAGGTCGGTATTACCGTATTATGCATTGATATCGCAAAAGGATTTATTTGTGTTTTTGTGATCGGGTATTTTTTCCAGGGATTGATTCCCGAGACACTTGCTATAGTCTCGCGATTGCTCTTTGGCGTAAGCTGTATCATCGGGCATAATTGGACGATCTTTTTACAGTTTAAGGGAGGCAAGGGCGTTGCTTCGACATTAGGTGTTTTGATAGGCCTTGCGGCAACCATTCCAGGCCTTTATATTGTTTTGCTCCTGGTGTTGGCTACGTG
>JAGOIJ010000085.1 GCA_017995695.1 Candidatus Omnitrophota bacterium
TTAACAAGCTTTTAAACTCAAGCTGTTTAAATAAACGAAACAACTTGCGCTCATCGGGTTTGTTGCGCTTAACTTTTTCTAAACTGAAATCGACATCTACCGCGCTATCGAGCGCAGCCAATTCTTTGTTTAATATAATCCGATCTTTATGCGCAATAATTGCCGCGCGTAGCTTCTCTTTTGCAATCTTCTCGGGTTCTGCCAACAACGCCTCAAGAGTCTGAAACTTTTTCAAAAGATCGATTGCGGTTTTCTCCCCTACCCCGGGCACGCCCGGAATATTATCAACGTCATCACCTGCCAATGCCAGGATGTCGCAGATGCGTTCAGGGCCGACGCCGAAACGTTGTTTCACCGCCTCAACATCATACAGCACATCATTTTCTTTAGCCGGACTCAATACCCTCGTGCGCTCATCCACAAGCTGCAGCATATCCTTATCAGCGCTGACAATCGTAATCGCCACATCCATTGCCTTTGCCTTCTTGACAATCGTTGCGATGATATCGTCAGCCTCAAAACCCTCTTTTTCAAACAGCGTAATCTGATATGCCTCAACCAACTCTTTGATATACGGCATCTGGCTCGTCAGCCCGTCTGGCATGGGCGGACGCTGCACTTTATATTCAGCGAATTTCTTCTGCCGGAATGTATCTCTTGAGACATCAAAACAGACCGCAAGATATGCCGGGTCATACTCCTTAATCATTTTCTGCAGTATATTAAGGAACCCGAAGATCGCATTCGTCGGCTGCCCATACGATGTTGCCAGCCCCCGCACAGCATAAAATGCGCGATAGCAAAACGCCGTCGCATCAATAAGAAAAAAATCTAAAGAATTCATGAAATATGCATGGAAAAATAAGTTCTGGCAGGAGCTAAACTGGTGGAACGGTTATTTCGATAACAGACGAATCTGAACCTTATCGACAAATTCCTGAATCTCTTTATTCGTAGGATCTAACTGCTTGGCATCAAGTGACTGCTTAAGCGCAGTTACCTCGTCTCCTTTTTTATAATTAGCTTGCGCTTTCTGGAAATAGCTTTTGGCAAGTTCTTTATTATCGGTCTGTTGCAAGTTTTTCTGATTGGCAACATCTTTTAAAAGATCAACAACCGCCTGCTCTTTGAGCTCTTCGCTCAAGGGCCGTCCGGCAACAACCACGCGGATATCTTCATACCGCCGCGCCGCTTTTTCGGTCCAGGGATCTTCAGGAGAACCAAGTTGAGCGCGCTTCTTCCAATACTCGGCTGCCTTGGTTAGATCACGCTGGTTTTCATAGAATAATGCTAGATTTGAATATCCGCTTAGATACTGCGGATCAATCTCAATCGATTTACGATACGCCTGCTCTGCCTCAACAAGGCGCCCCTGCGCCTCAAGAATCACCCCTAGATCATTAAACACAACGCCGTAAGAAGGATCGAGGTGCGCGGCTTTTTGATAAAAGACCAGCGCTTCATTAATATTGCCCATTTCCTGCGCTTTAAGCCCTTGAGACCGATAGAGACGCGCAGTCCGCTGCAGCTCGCTTAGATTTTTTTCTTGATCTTGCGCAGGCGCTACGCCTTTCTTTACCGCGCCTTGGGGGTTATTGCCAAAGATCACTGTCCCCTTTTTATATTCAGGAATATTTTTTGCCGAGATCGCACCCTGATTGCACGCTGGGCCTTCAGCTGCATAAGCAGAAACTAAAGAAGCCAAACCTAACACGAGTATTGATACTGCGATACGGATTATTTGATAGGGGTAGGTAAGGAATCGCATATGATGTAACGTATTATACATTATAATTTTACAACGTCAAGAGAATTCTTTAAATGAGTGGACAGCTTACGGACCGTACTTTACTTTTAATGACGTAAGCTGTAGTCCGACACTGTTCTATTGGCGGACGTCCACGAATTTACTCCGAAGCGTGCGACGTATCTTTTCGAAGAAAAGTACGAGCGCTTACGCGAGGAGTTGCCCGTCATATCAATTGCGGCAAGAAATGTTACCCAATACTTAAACGCTATATCATCGGCTCCATGGTAAGAACCGGATGCTTAACCTTCTCTAAGAAAAGCATTAACTCTTCGCAAGTCGTTGCCGTAGTTTCATCTGCGATCTTGTCGACAAGATCAGGAACACCGATTTCTTGAGCGCGCTTAACAAGCTTATCGCCTAATATTTCTTTAAGCTCTTTGGGCATCCACACTAAACGCTTAAGGCCTCCTTCGGCCGCAATAAATTTCTTACTAGTGACATAGAGTTTGCCTACGCCTAAAAATCCTGGCGTCTGCACTCCTCCGCCGACTGAACCTGCCAACGTAGTAAAATTCATGCCGCACGGAGTCATGCCGGAGAAATCACGATGCACCACCATCACCCCATTTGCCTCGGGGATAATCGCGACAATGCATTCAAAACAGCCGCACGACGATTGTGGGGCATCCATTAACGAATACATGCTCACCTTATCAATGGTCTTGTTGGATTTTTGCACCAGAAACTCATTCACCTTTGCCCACTGCCCAAGACGCGCATCAAGAGTTGCGCCCTTGACAATCGGCTGATTCGGCCCTGTTGGGGTAATCTCAAATGAGGCCTTTGCATCCAGCCAAGAATACGCGCCGCACAAACCCAGGCGCTCCGGCGTCACGATACACACATGATTCGGGGCAAACGACTGGCACAAAAGACAGGAATAAAAAGTATCAACGCTTTCATCCGTCATTCCGCTTAAGCGCTCATCCCGCTCGTCAAATACCTTCTTGGCGGCAGGAAGCAATTTGTTGACATCGCTCAGGTTAGTATACAACTTAATCTGAACTTTATCGACGATTGCGCTATATTCCTGATGAAACATCGCATGCAAAACAATGCCGAAATGCTTGAGGCGGAATCCTTTTGCGAAAGCATCTTTGTTAATGCGAATCCAGATCATCTCTCGCTGCCCGATATGCATAACGCCCATCGCGTAATTTATAAAACGATGGATTTGCCGCTCAAGGATCGGCTCAAAATCTTTCTGCATCTTACGGCCATACACCTCAACGACAATTGCTAACGGCAACGATTTGCTGCCGGCAGGCAGCTGATCGATATCCGGGCCGATGACCTCGACGTGCCCATCTTCGATTTGATCTGCGCTGGCTGTGGAACTTAAAAATTCAAAAGCTACGCTTGCTTTGCTTCCGAATTCAACATGTAGCTGCTCTTTACGCACGCGCTCGCCCTCAAAGGCAGCGGCATACGGCACAGGAACATTAACTTCAGCCATCTTTACCTTAATACCGCGGGTCAAGATACATTGCGATGCAATCTTCTTATAATCTTTCTGTGTTACCAACGCTTCAAAAAGCGTTGTCTCTATCTTGCCCAGCTGAGGGACCTCAAGATCCGTAATAATCGGTAAACCGAAAGCCAAGACACCCAAGCCGGTAGCAACAATTACTTCATCAACATGTCCTAACAAAAGCACGAAGGCGGGAACCCGGTTACGGATATAATCAGCAACCCCCTGCCATTGCCCCGGTTTAAAGCCCCCGTAGATCAGAGGCGCGCGCACCGCAAAATTAACTGCGTAGATCGCCGACACATAATCGTCGCCCAGGGGCACGATATAATTCTCTAACCCCAGTTCAACTCCCTGTGCTTCAAGCTGCGAGGCAAACGTCTTGCCGTTGATATTGCCAACCAATAGACTTACAATGCTCCTTGATTGAAAATTTCTAATCAAATCAACTGCCGCGGCATCGTCTTTTGCCGGCCCCAAGATAACAGCTATGCCTGCGATTCTGCCATCAACTAACTGCAGGCCCAGTGAACGCAATATTTTATCAGGGATAAACCCTAAGCCTTGATTTGGATGCGCGCCACTTTGCGTAAAAAGCGCAGCTATCACTTCCTCGCTCAAAAGCGTCGCCACTCCCTTGTTTAAAACTCCTCCCAGATACGGAATCGCCAACCCGCTCTTGGTCGTCTGGCCTTTGTTTAATTTTTCGGCCTCTGTAAGCACCGCGAGGCAATCGCCTAACGTCTTAACCTCGATATTTAACAAAGCGTGCGCAAGAGGAAAAAAGTAGTTTGTTTCGGGAAATTCTATTTTTGCTTCCTTGCCTTTTGCCAATACAGCCTTTTCTAAATGCTGCCGCGCTAACCCCAATACCGCATCAGCACCTTTGGTGCCTAGTTGCACTAAGACGTCGGACATGTCTCCCCCTTCAATAAGCTGCTAAGGTGATCGGCTAACAAAGCCGCCTCCTGATAAACTTCATTGCTTGTTTTAGTGGTCGCGCCTGCTCCCTGACGTTGGGTAACCGAGCCAACGGCGAACACCCGCTCATCGCTGGTGCGACCGACAGCGTCGCTGACAATAAAATCATCTTGCACGACAACAGAGGTATTCTTCAAAAACTCGAGGTTACTTTTTACCTGCTTGAGGAATACCACCGCAGCGAGCCCAATCACCTTACCCTCTTTCAATTTTACTGCCTGGGCTTCTCCTTCTCCGATAATCTCCTCGATAGAACTGTTGATCACCTCTATGCCTTCAACGAGCGCAGATGAATCAACGTTTGCATCGCTCATTAATTTAACCTCAACACTATATTTCTTAATAATCGCCCGGGCGATTGCTAGCGCAAATTCGCTTGATCCAATTACGCCCACAGGGTGTATCACGACGCGCTTTAAAAAATCTTTACAGTCACCAAGCGCATTAAAAACAAAAACACCTTCTTTCTTCGCCCCTGGTATCTCAGGGACCACATAGCGACGGCCGGATGCGACGACTAAATAATCAAACTCAATCTTTTCTTTTTCTTTACACGTGATAACGCGTTTTTCGCAATTCAGGGAAACAACTTTTCGTTCCTTTAAGAGCGTTACGGAGTGGGCGCGATACCATTCATCACCGGCGAGAAAAAGCTCTTTTTCTTTTATCGCGCCGGAAAGAAATTCAGGAAGACGATTGCGGTCGTAATAGGAAAAAGGCTCTTCGGTAAGAAGGATGATTTCGGCCTGCGGATCTTTCTCGCGCAGTTTTTCGGCCACCGTATGCCCGGCGGTTGAAGCGCCAATAATAACAATTTTCATAGGGTAAACAACCTTTACAGCCCAGAAGCGTCAAGTACCCGCGGCACGACCTTATCCCAGCCAATCGGCATAAGATGGATGCCCTGGCACATTGGCTTAAGCGCCTGGATCAGCCGCGCAGAGATTGCAATTGAGGTCGCCTGCTTATCAGTCGTTGTTTCCATTTCCTTGATTAAGCCTTCGGGCACATTGACTCCGGCGACATTCTTATTCATATAGCGCGCCATGCCTGCCGACTTGAGGAACACAATGCCCGCCATGATAGGAACCTTCAGATGCTTAGTTTTATTGAGAAACTGCTCGAACAATTTAACGTCATAGACGGCCTGCGTTTGAAAGAATTCAGCGCCCGCCTCAATCTTTTTTTCCATCTTGGCGATCTGTGGCTCAAGAGGATCAGCGCCAGGATTAACCACTGCCCCGAGGCAAAACTTGGGAAATGCTCCATCAAGTTTATTGCCTTTCATATCAACGCCGGATTCAAGCTTGCGCGCGACCGTTAACAATTGCACTGAATCTAAATCAAACACCGGCTTTGCTTCAGGATGATCGCCAAGCGCAGGATGATCTCCGGTAAGCACGAGCACATTTTCAATACCTAACGCAGCCGCAGAAAGCAAATCCGATTGCAAAGCAAGGCGATTGCGGTCACGGCAGGTAAGCTGGAAGATCGGCTCAAAACCTTTTTGTTTCAGCAAACTGCACACCACAAGCGAGCCTAACCGCATAACCGAACTCTGTAGATCAGTTACGTTAATGCCATCGACACGCCCGCGGATAAGTTCAGCATCCTCAAGGATACGCTTAGTTTCAATACCTTTCGGCGGCCCAACTTCCGAGGTTACCAGAAACTGCCCAGCTTGTATCTTCTCTTTAAAAGTCATCGATATTGTAAGGTCACTATTTTGTGTCATTGCGAGGAGTGAAGCTACTACGCGTCGCCATGACGAAGCAATCTATTTAGATTGCTTCGCCCCTGCTGGGGCTCGCAATGACACGTTGATAACTTTAGACTTTACACATTACACAATTTTTACGACTACCACTTTTTAAATATAACAAAAACCGCAAGAACAATTAAAGAAAAACCTACGAGATAATTCCACTTAAGGCCTTCTTTAAGATATGCCACCGAGAAAATTGAAAAAACTAATAACGTAATGACTTCTTGAATCGTTTTTAATTGAGCAGCGGAATAATGCGCATGCCCGAGGCGATTCGCCGGTACCTGAAAACAATATTCAACAAAAGCAATCAACCAACTGACCCCTATCGCCAGCCATAAAGGCGAATGCTTAAATTTAAGATGCCCATACCAGGCAAAGGTCATAAATACATTTGAAATAGTCAAAAGAACGATTGTCCGCATGCGCCTTAAGCCTTTGTTGCCTCAAGGAGGTTACGCATAAGCATGGTTACCGTCAAAGGCCCTACGCCTCCGGGCACAGGCGTAATCATTGAGGCGCGCTGCTGGGCTTCCTGGAATTCCACATCACCCACAATCTTATCTCCAACGCGATTAATACCGACATCGATAACCAGTGCCCCCTCTTTAATCCAATTCCCCTTGATCAAACCAGCCTTGCCTACCGCGACAATCAAAATTTCTGCCCTTTGCACATGCTCTTGGAGTTTTTGGGCCTTGCTGGTTCCAATATGACAGACAGTAACCGTAGCAAAATGCTCTAGCAAAAGTAATGCCAGAGGCTTACCGACAATCTCGCTATGGCCGACCACGACAACTTCTTTGCCATATAAATCAACGCCGGATTCTTTTAATAACTCCATAACCGCCGCAGGGGTACAAGGCAACATCCTTGCCTTACCAAATAAAATCTTGCCGATATTCGCAGGATGCATGCCTTCAACATCCTTGTCCGGATTAATATAATAACTAACCTTCTTATAATCGATCTGGGCAGGAAGCGGCATCTGCACAATAATACCATGAACGGATGTATCGGCATTTAGTTTTTGGATAACCTCTATCAGTTGCGTTTCGGTTATCTGTTGACCCAGAGCGTGAAGCTGATAGACAATACCAAGCGACTCCGCAG
>JAGOIJ010000086.1 GCA_017995695.1 Candidatus Omnitrophota bacterium
TTTTACTATTGATGATTGTTGCCGCGGCTATGGCGATTGAGATCAATGATTTGCTTTCTAGCGTCATTGCCTTGGGCGCCGTAGGGATGGGGCTTACCTTGTTGTTTCTTTTGTTGCGCGCCCCGGATTTAGCGATCACGCAATTAGTAGTTGAAATCTTGTCTGTGATTATTTTGATCCGCGCCACGGTTGGCGTTAAGCTTCCGCCTGAGAAGATATCAGTAAGGATCGGATACTTTGTGTTCGCAGTCCTTTTTATGATTGGATTTCTTTTTTGCAGTTATAAGGCGTTTGTTCAATTGCCCGTGTTTGGCCAGCCGATCATGAAGATGGGGTCGCAATATTTAGCTTCAGCGTTAGAGAAAACAAAGGCTACGAATGTGGTGGCAGCTATTATTCTTGATTTCCGAGGTTATGATACGCTCGGCGAAGCAACGATACTTTTTACTTCGGTCATCGGCGTACTTGCTGTGCTGCGGGGTACGGGAAGGAAGAAGGCGACATGAAGGAAGCAGGAATGTCTCTGATTGTTAAGCGGATAACGAAGATTACGGTTAGCTTAATATTCCTATACGGGGTCTATATAGTTTTGCACGGGCATCTTACTCCTGGAGGAGGGTTTGCCGGCGGGGTCATCATTGCGCTATCGTTTATCCATCTGGTGTTGGCGTTTGGCAAAGATGTTGCCCTCGAGAGGTTGAGTCAGACCGTTATTTCAGTGGTGGAATCAGTTGGGGGCTTGCTTTTCTTAGGCATCGCGTTAATAGGGCTTATGGCAGGAAGTTTTTTCTTTGCTAATGTCTTACCGAAAGGATCTCCTTTTCAAATATTTAGCTCCGGCATCATTGTGTTGTGTAATGTTGCTATTTTCCTTAAAGTAGGTGCAGGTTTGCTTGCTATTTTTATTGCTTTAGCAATATTGCGCATACCCGTTGTTCAGGACCAGGAGCGTAAACAATGATACTATATCTGCTATGCATGGTTTTATTTTTGCTGGGCGTTTACGCGTTATTAGTTAAGAAAAACCTGATTAAGAAGATTATCGGTTTAGGCGTTATGGAATACGCGATAAATTTATTCTTCATTTTGTTAGGGTATCGTTTTGAAGGAGAGGCGCCGATATTCGAGAAAGGGGTTACTATTACTCGTTTTGTTGATCCCTTACCGCAAGCGCTCATTCTTACCTCTATCGTGATTGGGCTTGGAGTAACTGCATTGATGGTTGCCATTACGGTGCGCATCTATGAAAAATATCGCACCTTTGATATTGACGAGATCAAGAAGTTGAGAGGTTAAAGGATCGCACTATGTTGCCAATTTTTATTATTATTCCTCTAGGATGTGCTTTTCTTATCCCGTTGGTGGCGAAATTCCGCCAAGCGTTGGCGCAGGTATTGGCTGTTGTGTGCGGCCTAGCGCTTGTCTATTTCTCGGCGCAGAGCATTGGTTGGCTTAGATCGGGTGTGCAAATCTATGCCGCTGGCGGATGGAAGCCGCCCTTTGGCATCTGTATGGTCTTGGATGGTTTTACCGTGATGATGCTATTGGTAGTGAATACCATAGGATGTCTTGCGCTTATCTATTCCATTGATTATATCAAACGCTATACTCAACCGTATTTTTATTATACGCTTTTTTGTCTTTTATTGGCCGGATTAAACGGCGTGGTTATCAGCGGAGATCTTTTCAATCTTTTTGTTTTTCTTGAGATTACCTCTATTGCCAGCTACGCCCTCGTTGCCTTCGGCACAGAAGCAGAGGAGCTCGAAGCTGCTTTTAAATATCTGGTTTTAGGAAGCATTGCCTCATCCATGATACTCTTAGGTATTGGTGTATTGTTAGGACACGTTTCAACGTTAAACATGGCAGATATCAGCAGGGCATTGTCAGTATCTGAAGCGCGCAATCTTCTGCTGTTTTGTTTGGCGCTCTTTATTATGGGATTTGGCCTTAAGATTGCGTTGGTGCCGTTTCATGCCTGGCTTCCTGATGCTCATCCTGCGGCGCCTGCGCCAATTTCAGCAATGCTTTCAGGGGTCGTTATCAAGACCATTGGTGTGTATGCGTTGTGCCGGGTGCTGTTCAATATAATTGGCATCACGCCCGTTGTTTCTTCTATCTTGGTCTGGCTCGGTATTATCTCCATGGCAATCGGGGTGTTGCTTGCCATCGGGCAGTGGGATTTTAAGCGTTTGCTTGCGTATCATTCAGTAAGCCAGATCGGCTATATTATCTTTGGCATTGGCCTGGGAACGCCCTTGGGGATAGCGGGGGGGCTTTTCCATCTTTTTAATCACTCCTTATTTAAGTCATTGCTGTTTTTAAATTCCGGAGCAGTCGAGTATGCAACCGGAACAAGAAAGTTGGATCAGCTGGGGGGGATTTCAAGCGCGATGCCGGTTACGAGCGTCACTTCGCTCATCGCCTCTTTTTCTATTGCTGGCGTGCCGCCTTTGTGCGGTTTCTGGAGCAAATTACTCATTATCATTGCGGCATTTCAGGCTAATCATTTTATTGGCGCTATAGTTTGCATTATTACAGCCATCGTAACCTTAGCTTCGTTTTTAAAAGTGCAAAAATATGTGTTTTTACGTTTGGTTAATGTTGCATGTCCATCGATACAGGAAGTTCCCTTAAGCATGCGTTTGGCTATGATTGTTCTGGCGATTGCCTGTGTCGGCGTAGGGTTGTTATATGCGCCGTTTTTAAAGATTATTATTGAGCCTGCGGCGAATGTTTTATTGTTAGGCGTTGGTTACGCGCGAATCATATTAGGAACTTAAACGTATGAAACATATTCATTCCAGATTGGTAACATTCTTGATTGCTTTTGCGGTATGGCTGTTGTTATCGTTTAGTCTAGATTGGCAGACGGTTGTTTTAGGCTGTTTCATTGCCTTGGTCGTTGCCGCAATGATGGGGGATATGTTTGCCGAAAAAGCCCTGAAATGGTTTGACCTAAAGCGCCATACTTGGTTTGTGTGGTTTATTGTAGTGTTTTGGTGGGAATGTTTGAGGTCAAATATTGACGTTGCGCTAAGAGTTTTGAATCCGCGCCTGCCGATTAATCCGGGCATTGTCAAGGTCAAGACGAATCTTAAGACCGAAACAGGCTTAACGTTGCTAGCCAACTCCATTACCTTAACGCCTGGTACCTTTACGGTTGATATTGATCGGGAGCAGGGATACCTGTATATTCATTGGATTGACGTCAAGACGCAGGATGTTGACCAGGCTTCGAAAATTATTGTTTCTAAATTTGAAAGAATCTTGCGCGAGGTGTTTGAATGAAATTTGTCCGCTGGCTGATCGGTTCAATTTTCTTAACAGGGCTCATTGTGGCAATTTTTTGTTTTATGCCGGTCAGTGCATCTGATAAGCTAATTCTTTATCTTTTAGTTTGTTTTTTGCTTGCGTTGATTAGGATTTTTAAAGGTCCAACGCCTGCCGATCGATCGGTTGCTACTGATATTGTCGGCATCTTGATTGTGGGGTTTTGCGCGATCATGGCGATATTTACTAACAAGGATTGGTATATTGATATTGCGATCGCCTGGGCCTTGCAGAGTTTTATTGGGACCTTGGCTTTGGCTAAATTTCTTGAGGGGCGTAATTTTGATGAATGAAATTATCGTTTTATTCTTTATTGTTGTCGGGATTACCTTTGATTTATTTGGCGTTCTCGGTTTACTTAGATTGCCTGATCTTTACAACCGTCTGCAGGCTTCAACCAAAAGCGTAACATTAGGTACGTGCGGCATTCTTTTTGCAGTATTTTTGAAATTTGGCTGGAGCGCGGCAGGCGTGAAGGCGCTATTGTGTATAGCATTTCTTTGCCTGACTGCTCCGGTAGCTGCGCATGCCTTGGCGCGCGGCGCGCATAAGGCAGGTATAAAATTGTGGGATAAGTCGGTGTGCGATAAATATAAGGAAGAAGATTAGATTTTTGAACTACTATGAGATATCCCAAACTTAGAGAGTTGAAAGAAGCGATTATCGCATTGGTGAAGGGGCCGTACACTTCTTTGTTTCCTCTGAAGCCGCATATCCCATATGAGCGTTTTCGCGGTAGGCCGGAATATCATGAAGAAGACTGCATCGGCTGTGGCGCCTGTTTTCAAGTGTGCCCTGCCAAGGCCATTGAAATGAAAGACGAGGGCAACAAGCGCACGTTAATTGTGCATTGGGATCTTTGTATCTTTTGTGGCCAGTGTCAGGCGAATTGCGTGACCGCTAAAGGCATTATGTTGTCGAATGTTTTTGATTTGGCTACCACTGAAAAGCGGCAGGATCTTAAACAGGAGATCGCTAAGGAACTTCTTTTTTGCGCATGCTGCCACGAGCTTCTCGGGCCACGCGATCAAGTGCTGTGGGTGGCGCAACGATTGGGACCGCTTACCTTCAGCAACGCATCTTTGATGTTATTTTACTTGCAAAATCTTTCCCTTGCCGCGCAGGCAACCGGTTCTTCTGAAACAAGCCAGGAATTACAACGTTCAGATCGTATCCGTGTCTTATGCCCCCGCTGCCGCAGAGAGGCAGTGATTAAATCCTAACATGTTTCACGCCCTAAGACTTAAAGATTACCGGATCTATTGGACAGGGATGTTTATTTCTCTGATTGGCACCTGGATTCAGACGGTGGCCCAGAGTTGGCTGGTATTTCAGCTTACCAAATCTTCTTTCCTGTTGGGTTTTGTGGGATTCTTGAGCTCATTCCCGGTATTTCTTTTTTCTTTAGTGGGGGGAGTAGCTGCAGACCGTATCAATAAACGAAAGATTCTTATTTGCACGCAGATCGCATTTATGTTGCTAGCGTTTCTTTTGGCAATATTAACTCATTTGAAATTAGTTACACCTCTTCAGGTTATGATTATCGCAACACTGAACGGTCTGACTATGGCTTTTGATGGCCCTAGCAGGCAGGCGATGGTCGTGGAATTGGTGGGTAAAAAATACCTCACCAATGCCATTGCGCTTAATTCCGTCGCTTTTAATGCCAGCCGCATTATCGGGCCGGCCATCGCGGCCATGTTTGTGGCAAGTATTGGCCTAAGCGGATGTTTTTATATTAATGGGGTCAGTTTTGTGGCGGTGATCGTTGCTTTATTTCTTATTAAAACAAACAGCCACCATGATGCGAGCGATCGTCGTTCTGCTTTTGAATCTTTACGAGATGGTTTGGTTTTTATTAAGAAAAACCCCTTGATTCTTACTTTGATTGGCGTTGTTGGCATATCAAGTTTGTTTGGCGTTTCGTATATTATCCTCATGCCTGCTTTTGTGCAAGAAGTCCTGCATGGGGGTGTCAAGGGCATGGGTATTCTGATGTCGGGATCGGGCGTCGGCGCTGTGATAGGTGCATTATTTTTGGCAAAATTCGGCGATAAGCGCGGCAAGGGAAAGCTGTTGATTGGCAGCGCGCTGCTTTTTTCTTTTTCGCTTATGATGCTGGCTTTCTCCAAATCGTTTATGTTTGCATTTATGATGTTAATGGTTGTTGGGGCCGCAAGCGTAACCGCTATGGCGCTGGTGAACACGTTGTTGCAGATTATGGTTGAAGATAGGTTTCGTGGAAGGGTGATGAGCGTTTTTATGCTGACGTTTTCCGGGATGATCCCCTTTGGGAATTTATTATCCGGAGCAGTTGCCCAGGGGCTGGGTGTTTCTTTCGCCGTGTTTCTCAACGGCCTGGTGTGTTCAGCGTGCTTTGTTATTGTGCTTTTGTTTTCTCGGGAGGTCCGTGAGCTTGCATAATAAACTATTTGATTTTCAGGCTTAATTTGCTAGAATACCCTTAGAAGTTACTCAATGCATACGGGAGGTGCGCAGATGTTTAAGTTGGTGTTGGTAGTATGTGTGGTCATTTTTAGTTTTTCTTTGATGAGTTGCGCCAAGAAAGAAAATGTTATGCAGGCTCAACAGGAGCCGGTTCCCATGGAGGTGTTGACTGCGATTGCCAATAATACTGCTGGCGTAGTGCAAGAACCGACGCTTCCTGCGGATCCTTCTATGCAAACAATGCTTTCGCAGAAGGCGCAAGAACCGATGTTACCGCCTCAAGGCCCTTATAAGCCTTCAATTAAAGAAATTCAGGGTGCGCTTAAGAATGCTGGTTATTATTCTGGCGCTATTGATGGGAAGGCTGGCCCTATGACAAAGAAGGCTATTGAAGAATTCCAAAAGGCAAATAGTTTGCAGCCAGATGGTAAGGTCGGTCCTAAGACGTGGGCGGCGCTCGGTCGGTATGTGACTGCGTCAGAATCAACAGGTATCTAAGCTAAGAACCCCGCACCCTACAACTTTCATGTTTAAGAATAGGGAGCGGGGTTTTTCTTTTGTGTAGGTTGTTATCGGATTATGAAGCCTCGCTATCATATTGTCTGGTCATTAGTTATCAGCAGCGTATTTTACCATATTTACGCTTCAGGCCTTGCGTTTGTAGTGTCCCTGTGCGCCGGTATTTTTATAGATGTTGATCATTTTCTTGATTATTTCCTACAAGAGAAGGTTACATTGAGGGTAGATAAGGTCTTTTGTTGGTGCGCTGAGAGGCGTTTCAAGCACATGCTTATCCTATTGCATTCATTAGAGTTAGTAATATTGATCTGGGTATTTATTTATGTCTTTCAGTTGAATTTACTCTGGGTTGCTCTTGCCCTCGGGTTAACGCAACATCTTGTCCTAGATATGATTTTTAATGGCAAGGTAGTGTATAGCCATGCTTATTTTCTCACCTATCGAGTTGTCCACCGTTTTAAAAAGGAAAGGCTATTGCGGCCAGAATACCTGTTTCTTGAAAAGGGCTAATTTGTGATGTATACTTATTATAGCCGATAAAGGTAAACCCCTGCCGTAGGAGGCAGGTCCGCCATGATGGGGCGGATATCGAAAGATGGGGGCGCAAAGCCACAGGCCTACGTCCTGTTGTGGTTTTGGCAGGATATGGTTGCTGGGTTGCCGACGAAAGTAAGGCTGGGTACGCCCCAGCCTTTATCGGCTGGTTTTCTTTCCCAATGGCTGCTTAATCAGTGGCATTGGGATTTTTTATTGAGCAGACACGTTACGGCAGCGCGGAACGCGCAACGTAACGTGTAGCCCACCATAGAGTATGCTGAAGCGTCTGCGAAATAACTC
>JAGOIJ010000087.1 GCA_017995695.1 Candidatus Omnitrophota bacterium
ATTCCTGATTGCCGACAGCCTGCGCAGCATGGACAGGCCGTGTCTTACCCCTTAGATCCATCATGCGTGAACCAGGGCACCCTCCTCCTGAAGCGTGCGTGGCTGATGGGCAACCCTTCGCTTTTGGTAATGGTATCTTGTGTTCCTGCAAATACATTATTGCCTGTTTAACATATTCCTGCTGCCCGTGGTCTTTCAAATGCTCCAGATGCGCCCTGATCACGTTCTCACCTTGCTTGACAATATTAGCCATGACCTTTCGCTCATCGTACTCTTCAGCTTCCCGCTCCTCAATAGTAATCGCTCCCTGCGGGCAATGCCCAAGGCAGGCGCCCAGGCCGTCGCAAAAAAGATCGCTGATTAAGCGAGCCTTGCCATCAATCATCTGGATCGCCCCTTCCGGGCAATTGGGGATACACAGACCGCAACCATTACATTTAATTTCATCAATCTTAATTATTTTTCGTTTCGACATAATAACTCCTTACCTTAATAATGACGCCAGGGTTATCGCCTTGAGTTTCTTCACGACCACATCTTCAATGCCCCGGATCTGTTTACGTAGTGGGCACGTTGTCGTATGAGGGCAGCGCATTTTCTTCAGTAGGCATTCATTTAAACTTAACGTACCCTGGAATATCTGAATGATATCAACCAATAAAATATTATCGGATTTCTTCGCTAAGGTGAATCCTCCGCCTTTGCCTTTATATGAATGTAAAATGCCGTTTATTTGCAACAACTGCAAAATCTTGCGCAAAATTGGACGCGGGACCTTCAAGACTTGCACCAATTCAGAAACAGAAATGATTGATTCATTCTTTTTAGCAATAAAACACAGCGCTCGTAGCGCGTAGTCGGTTTCTCTGGTAATTAACTTCATTGAGTGTTTGGGTAGTAAGACAAGGGGCAGTTTAACGTCATGCCCAGGACTTAATACTACAGCCCTCTTTACAGTGGGCAACAGGCCGAAGCATATATCTAATAGTTACGAACATCGCGCCCTCCTTTCATGGTAATGATACCATAATTGTATCATTTGTCAAGAAAAAAATTTTAGCCGATTAAAACTTTTAGACTACCGGCCTCATCCCACGGGATACACATTTCCCCCGAGGGATCCCATTTAGAGTATCCTTTTCCTGAAGCGTTGCAGAAACAGCGAATTGAGAACTACGGAGACGGAACTAAAGGCCATAGCAAGTCCAGCAATTAAAGGATTAAGCAAAAACCCTGTGGCCGGATACAGGACGCCGGCGGCAAGCGGGATACCCAGCGCATTATAAATAAAAGCCCAAAACAGGTTTTGTTTTATTTTACGCATGGCGTAGCGGGAAATATCCATACTGACGACAACATCGCGCACATCATTCTTAATCAACACGATGTCAGCGGATTCAATAGCTATATCGGTACCTGCCCCAATCGCAATACCGATATCTGCCTGGGCTAATGCCGGAGCATCATTAATGCCATCACCGACCATGGCAACCTTTAAACCCCGATCCTTCATCTTTTGTATGGCTGCTGCTTTGTCTTGCGGCATGACTTCGGCAACAACTTCTTTGATACCGAGCGACTCAGCTATGGCTGCGGCTGTTGTATGATTATCGCCGGTGATCAAAAAGATCTGCTTCCCCTGCCGCTGCAAAGCCTGCACCGCCGGCAACGATGACTGCTTCAGGGTATCGGCGACAGCAATAATCCCGATAACGGCATTTTTAAAACCGACAATCATTATAGTTTTACCGCGCGCTTCAAGATCATGCAACATCCCCTGCAAAGAAGTTATGTCGATCCCCCGCTGCTGGATGAGAGCACGGTTACCCAAAAGAATAATATCTCCCTGATACCGCGCGATCACGCCTAAGCCGGTCAAAGAATTAAAAGCATCGGGGGAAGGAATCGTAATCCCCTGATCCTCGGCATAGCGCACGATTGCTTCCGCCAAGTGGTGCTCGGATAACTTTTCTGCAATCGCAGCCTTCGTCAGCACATCTTGTTTTCCCAACTGCGCATCTAAGGCAATGATATCGGTAACTACTGGCTTACCTTGAGTCAGCGTCCCCGTCTTATCAAAGACGATTGCCTCTATTTGATACGCTAACTCAAGACTCCGAGCGTTTTTAAAAAGTACTCCTTCGCGCGCAGCAACGCCAGTGGCAACCATGACTGCGGTTGGCGTAGCTAATCCTAATGCGCAGGGGCAGGCGATAATCAACACTGAAATAAACGCAGTTAAGGCAAACGCAATCCCTGTCCCTAACAGTAACCATACTACCAATGCCGCTACAGCGATAACCAGCACGCTCGGAACAAAATAAGCCGCGATTACATCCGCTACTTCCTGAATAGGCGCTTTTGAGGATTGCGCATTCTCAACCAAACGCACAATCTGCGCAAGAAACGTGTCTGCTCCAATACGGGTGGCTCTAAATTTAAAAGACCCCGTCTTATTAATGGTTGCTCCGATAATAAAACTACCTTTATATTTTTCAACTGGTATGCTCTCCCCGGTCAGCATAGATTCATCAACAGCCGAATGGCCATCGATCACCTCGCCATCAGTCGGTATCCGCTCGCCGGGCCTGACCACCACAATATCCCCTACTGCAACTGCGTCAATTGCAACCTCAAGCTCTTTATGATCCCGAATCACGCGCGCGGTTTTTACCTGCAGGCTCAATAACTTTTTGATGGCCTCAGAGGTCCTGCCTTTGGCTAGCGCCTCAAGAAACTTACCCAACAAAATAAAAGTAAGTAGAAATGCTGCTATCTCGTAATACACCGACACTTCGGCGTGCATCTTTTTGTTTAGCCAAGCCGAGACTGAAACAGCAACGCTATAACAATATGCGGAACCAACACCCATGCCCACCAAGGTATCCATGGTGGCCCGGCGCGTACGCACAACAGCAAGCAATCCTCGTTTAAAAAAAGCGCGCCCCAGCAAAATGATGGGCGTTGCTATGAGGAATTCCCACAATAATATGTTTTGGCTAACGGTGGCAGGCAGCGGCCAAGAAAGATGGCGCGCCATCGCAGAATAAGCAAGCGGCAAAGACAACAATAACGACCACAACAACCTCAAACGTAAACTATTAATCTCTTCGGCCTTCAGATGATCGTGCGCAGCAATCCCGGCCTGCACCTGGGGCAGAGAAAATGCTTTTTCATCAAAACCGATAACCTTATATCCGAGCCCCGTAATGAGTTCTGTCAGCGCTACTTTGCTCACTTTTTCAGCATCATAGGTAATCACTGCCTGTTCGGTCGCAAAATTGACCCTGGCCTCAAGGATACCCTGGGTTTTATGCAAAGCTGCTTCAATGGCGATAGCGCAGCTTGCGCAATGCATGCCAGCGATAGAAATAACTAAGGTGTTCATATGGATACTATTTGCTCCAGATAAACCACACAAATAAATACGCGGCAGAAACCGCGGCGAGCGTGAAAGGAATGCCGATCTTGGCAAACTCCTTAAAACTAACGTTGTGACCTTCTTTTTTCAGTAAACCGCAGGCCACAATATTAGCTGATGCGCCAATAGGGGTGATATTACCGCCGAGGCTGGCACCGATGAGCAAGCCGAATAATAATAACGAAGGGTTGATAGAAAGTTTATCCGCCATCGACATAGCCACCGGCAACATCGCAGCCAAGAACGGGACATTATCGACAAACGCGGAAAGCACAACTGAAAATACTACAAGCAAGGTGTACCCAACAAAGATATTACTCCCCACTATGCCCGATAAAAATGAAGCAAGCGTTTCGATCCAGCCGGTAACCGTAATGCTGCCGACTAGGATAAAAACACCGACCAGAAAGAAGGTCGTGTCCCAATCCAGCTTCTTCATCCCTTGCCACAATGAACCTTTATTAACGAACTTCTCCCACGCCATAGCAATAAAGCCGGCTATCATGCTAAGCGAGCCAGCCATATAGGAAAATCCTATGTCAAAAAAAGAAGATACCGCCAGAGCAATAATGAGCCCCACCAAGAGCATGGTGGGAAACCATGATTTAACTTTCTCTATAGAGACCAACCTGGCTTTTTCTCTGTGCTTTCTAAAAATAACATACAGAACAACAAAAGAAACAAAGGCACCCAATTCAACGGCAAAGAAAATACTGGGCCTGCCTTTATAGAAAAAGAAATCCATGAAGTTCATTTTGGCAAAACCGCCCAAGAGCATGCTTGGAGGATCGCCGATCAGCGTGGCCGTGCCCTGTAAATTGCTTGAGACAGCGATAGCAATCATCATCTTTATCGGGTTGATGTTTAATTTCTTGGCTAATGCCATTGCCAAGGGAGCAACAATCAGGACCGTTGCGACATTCTCCACAAAGGCAGAGATGAACCCGGTTAAAGCACAGATTAATAATATTGCCCAGGCAGTACTTTTGGCTCGGCGCACAATCACTTCAGCCAGAAACGCCGGCACCCGACTTTCCATAAAAACATCGGCCACAACCAACGTTCCCACAAAAATACCCATCACATTCCAATTGATCGCCCAGAATGCTTCACGTAGAGACAATGCCCCGGTCAACAAAAGCGCGCCAGAAGCAGCTAACGCAATGAGCGTCCTTTTACCCGAAAGAAAAACAAAAAGAACGTAGCTAGCAACAAACAATACCAGTGATATAATTTTGGGATCCATAGTTATCCTCTTTGCGAAACCGTTAACTAATACTGACCAAAGCAATGCCAAGAACAACCAGTGATGTTCCTATCCAACGGCGCAGGCCTACCGGCTCTTTCAGAAAAACACCGGCGCCAAAAGCAATAAAAACATAGTGCATACTATCAATAGAAAAAGCAAAATTAAGCTCTGCCTTGGATAAAACAATCAGCCAAACACACAACGAGCACGTGCTAAAAATAAAACTCAACCAGAGGCGGGGGATCATAAGCAAGCGCTTCAAGAATAACACAAGCGCGCGCAGACTAAACGACGGAGAAAACGATACGGCATTTACCGCGGATTTAAGAAAAAGCTGGTTTATGGTATCAAAAATGCTAACCAGCACAATCAACAAGAAAACCGTAATAAAATGTTGGTTCATTATGAAACCTCTGCCTTTGGCCGGCTCGAAAGCGAAACGATAATCACCCCCGCAAGAATAAAACCAATCCCTGTCCAGCGCAACCAAGAAACATGTTCGCCAAGCAAGACGATGCTCATCAAAGGAACAAGCACGTAGCTAAAACTTGCCACCGGCACGGCAACGCTTAAATCGATTTTAGAAAGCGCGGTTGTCCAAATCACAAAACAGATAAATACAAGGATGAATCCACACCACAGATAAGGCGATGAAAAAGCCTGCAATACAAATGACGCAACAGAAGATACCGTGGCTTGTTGCACGGGGCCAATCGAAAGCGAAGTCTTCTTGAAGAAAAACTGCATTAAGGTTTCAAGCAGATCAGTCAACGCCAATAATAAAAAGATTTTTAAGGTTATCTTTCTTCTCAACATGGGGGTATTGTATCACAGATGTCAACAACGATAAAGCAAAAGAGGAAACGGAAAAAATCCGTACGGAGGGGAAGAAAGAAGCAAGGTTATGTTTTCTTGATTGCCTTGCTTAAGGCCTCTTCAAACAGATCAACCCCGAGATCCATCTCTTTCTCGGTTATATAAAACGATGGGGCCAGGGTAAAGACATTTTTATGGTACCCGCCCACATCAAGAATCAATCCCCGCCGCTTGCCGCCGGCGGTAAGCTTGCCGCTTAAACCTATTTCTGCAATCATATCAGTAAGCGCCTTGCTTGGGGTGAAGCCATCTTTCTGGCACATCTCCAGGCGAATCGCAAGCCCCAGGCCGTCCACGTCGCCAAGCTGGGGATATTTTTTCTGCAATTTCTTAAAACGCGACACAAGATAGCGGCCTTTCTGGGGGACCGATTGAGCAAAACCAGATTCCTCAATAAGTTTCATGGTTTCAAGACCAACCGCCGTTCCTAAAGGATTGGAAGAAAAAGTGGAATGCGTTGACCCGGGAGGAAACTTTTCCGGGGTTATCAACTCTTCTTTCGCCCAGACACCCGAGAGCGGATTCAATCCATTAGTCAAGGCCTTGCCAAAGACAACAATATCCGGAGTAACGCCGAAATGTTCAATTGCCCAAAATTTTCCCGTTCTAAAAAACCCCATTTGAATTTCATCATCCACCAAAAGGATCTTATACTGGTTGAGGATCTCTTTCAGGCCGGAAAAATAATCTTGAGGTGGAACAATATACCCGCCAGTCCCCTGCACCGCCTCAACATAAAAAGCGGCGAACTCGCAAGAATTGTTCTTTTTGTTAACCACAGCATGATACTCGGTCTCAAACAGCCGTTCGAATTGTTTCAAGCAAAAGAAATTACAGAATTCGCGTTTTTTATCATAGATACAGCGAAAACAATAAGGATAAGGGACAAATAATGCCCGATCGCCAAAATGGCCAAAGCGCTCACGATACCGAAAGCTTGAGGTAATGGCTGAGGCAGCAAGCGTTCGACCATGATACCCGCCCATAAACGAAAAAACCAAACTTTTGCCGGTATGATTTCTTACCAGTTTCAATGAATCTTCAAGCGCGCTTGAGCCACCTACATTAAAATGCACTCTTCCCTGTTCTTCAAACGTTAATTCCATCCGCTGCGCCAGCTTAGCAGCCAATTGGATTTTCTCCTCATGCAAATATTGGCATGCTAATTGAGGAAGCGTATCAATCTGCCGCTTAAGAACTGCATTCAGCCGCTTATTACGGTAGCCGAAATTCGCCGCCGAATACCACATCTGCAGATCAAGATACTCTGTTCCCTCATGATCATATAAAAAGCTTCCCTGGGCAGCCTTAAAAACCACCGGCTTTTCAGCATAGTGAACCGTATCACCCCACGAACAATATTTTGCTTCTTGAGCCATCAACTCCTCATTATTGGGGCTCTTTAACGTCTTAGCCTGGCTTACTAACTGCTTACTTGTCATTAAAAACTCCTTTTAAAATAATCAAAAACATCCTTCAGTGTTTTAAAGGATGTATAAGGCAATGCGTGGTCTTG
>JAGOIJ010000088.1 GCA_017995695.1 Candidatus Omnitrophota bacterium
TATCAGAACTTATATAGCGAACCCAGTTGATATGGTGCGGATACAAGGCAATAAGCGCCAACCCAGCGAATGCTGCGTTTTTAGATTCAGTAATGGTAAGACTAAGCCGATACACAAACCAACAAGCCAACGTTGAAGCGACAATATTGAAAACTATCATCGTGAGGGCGCGATTGCCAAAATGGTCAAGCGAGGCGATAAGATACGAATACCCGGGAAACAGGTACGGCGCAACATAGGCACGCTGTTGCAAAGCATCGGCAAAAGAAAAATACACGGGCGTATCGCCGGTATCCCAGCGTAAGCCGCTGCCAAAAGCAACCCACAGCCGAATGCCAAGCGCAAGCGCAAGAAGAACAATGAGCCAATGTATTGTTATTGTTTTATGATCGCGCATTGCCCTTCCGTCGTTATAATCGGAACTTCGTTTTTATCCACAAGAAACTCCTGCACCGCCTTTTTTACCCCTTCGCAAGCGTAAAAATCATAATCGTCGATCAGCATAACCCCCGCTTTCACCATACGCGGATAGAAAAAGGCAAGACAATCCCTTACTGACGCATAAATGTCAACGTCAATATGCACGAAGGAGAATGCTTTATCTTTGATGCTATCAGCTGTTTTTGGAAATACGCCCGGATAGAAAGAAACGTTCGGGCAATCGCTGAGAAATTCTTTGACCGAATCTAGGCTTACGTCTTTAAAATCACCCGGCTTATGCATATCCAGGGGAGAACATTGCGCTGGCATACCGGAAAATGTATCAAACAGATGCGCGGTTGCTTGAGGATTACTTAAGGCAATGAGCTTGGCTGTCCCCCCTCGGAAAACACCAACCTCTGCCATGTCAGCTTTTAGATTGCGCGCATGCTGCACAAATTGATAGATCATAAACAGACGGTTCTTGGACATCAGCGTATGCGTAGCCATTCGCTTGTGTAACGCATTGAACCCATCAAGGGAATCAAGATATGAAACCTTTTCATAGAAACGCCCGAGCAACTTTCGCAGATGAAACTCTAGAGACTTTCTAATCCTGTTACAACAATTCATAAACGCCCTTTCTTAGTTAACTCCTGGCATAGCGCATCGCAGGCATGTATCACCTGTTCAACCCCGACCGCATCAAGGCAGACATTTTCTTTACACATCTGCTTATACTGATAATTTAACATGCAAGGCGCATAAAAACAATCCTTAATAGCAACGTTGACCACGCATGGCGATTGATACCCGAATTTATCAATATCACCTGGGCCGAAAATAGCGACCATGGGGATTCCAAGCATTGCAGCCAGATGCATCGGCCCGCTATCATTAGTGATAAAAAAGCGGCAGCGTCGCAATAGCGCGATGAAGCGCGCAACATCTGTCTTGCCTGCGCAGGTGTGCGCCTGATACTTCATCTTCAACTGGACTGCTTGTGCCCTCACCATATCACTAGCAGCAGCTGATCCGAATAGCATTATCTTTGCTGCATACCTCTCAACAAGATAATCAGCTACTTGAGCAAACCTTTCACTTGGCCAACAGCGCGATTCCCAACCCGCCCCAGGATGCACGCCAACAATGCAATGCGAAGACTCAATATCCTGCTGTTGCAAAAACTCCTGAGCCCAATCAAGCGCATGCTGCGGGAGAACAAAATACGGATCCCGCGCAATCTCAACATGCGCCTTGAAGACCTCGGCAATATTCTGATAACGCTGACTATCATGCATAGGCTTTGGTTCCGGCAACAATGCGTGGGTCAGTAAACGGTCCATCGCACCGATATTTTGGATATTTTCGTAATCGCGCGCATACCCAATCCTATAGCGCGCGCCACTGGCAAAGGCAATCCATGCTCCTTGAAAAAGAGGATTCAACACTACTACCAAGTCATAACGACCCCGACGCAACAAACGCAACAAAGCAAGCTTTTTCATCACGCCTCGGCCGTACGGCACGACGCTCACCACGTCAGTCATGCACTTGATGAAATCGCCATAACGCTCATCGGCCAGCATATCTATGCGCGCCTGGGGGAATAAACTCCTTAGTCTTCGCAGTAACGGCAATGAACACGCAAGATCGCCCATGCCAAATAATTGCACCACCAGGGCCCTCTCAATCATTGCCAGATGAGGCTCTGTTTTTTGGCGCGGCAACGGCATCAACGTCCGGGCGAAAAACCTTCCCAGAGCAATACGCATGCTGCGCTGATAACGCGCCCTGGCAAGACGTATCGGATAATTCTTACAAACAGCGCGCGCAATCGCTTGGAATCGGCTAGCATATTGACGGCTATCAAACTGCGCCTCAACCTTAAGACGCCCATACCTACCCCACATCTTAGCGCGGTCAGGATCACCCAAGAGCTCTTCTATCGCCGATGCAAGGGCCTGCACATCGTTCTGCTTGACTAACAACCCGTCTTCTTTATGAGAGATAATTTCTCGCGGACCGCCGGAATCGAAAGCAATCACCGGCTTTGCCATAGCCATCGCCTCGACAATAATAAGACCGAACGGCTCGGGACGTAACGATGCATGCACAATAATATCTGATGAGGAAATAATATCGCTGACGAACTCTTGTTTATTAACCACGATCTTAACTTTATCTTGAAGATTAGCCGCCGCGATTTTCTTTTCGAGTCGCCTCACATAGCGCTCTTTGCCAAGTACGGGAACGCCGAATATCACGCAGGTAACGGGCGAGGTAAGCAACGCCGCCGCGTCAATAAACTTCTCAAGGCCCTTCCAAGCAGCCAAGCGCGAAACCATACTAACTAAAGGAGTGGTTATGCCAAGCTCATCCTTAATGCGGTGCGAACCCTTTGCGATGTCGAACTCATCAAGATCGACGCTGGGGTGCAACACTGCCACTTTGTCGCTTTTTTGAAAAAGAGAAGCGACCATATGGCTGCAGCAAATAATCGCATCAGAGAAACGGAAAAAATAAGAAGCCATCAGCCGCGCAAAAGTCACATATTCACCCGCGGATACGATATGCGGGCGTCGGGCGAGATACGCCGCAAGCGCGCCATACGGATTCATCATTGAAGTAGTGCAAATAATATCTATGTTTTGCTTAATGATGATCCGCTTGAGGGCATTGGTCGTAGGGAAAAATTTAAAAAGGACTTTCCAATACGCCAGGGGATTGCGAAACAGGCGTATGCGCGGCATATCGCTCACCAAGACATGAGCGCCGGCTTGCTTGAAATCTGCGAAAAGCGTCCCCTCGTAAGGGACAACAAGAAATACTTCAAATTCTTCCTTGTTAAGATGTTTAATCAGGCGCAAAGTGTTAATATCGCCGCCACCGCGCTCACAGGTTGCATTAATAAAAAGGATTCTAATTTTTCTTATCATGATCGCTTTCAAACAGGCTCTGGCATGTCTCAAAACAAACCCTGGACGTTATGCGCTGATCAAATAGTTCTCTTTTTTTAAGCGCCATCTGCGACATGGCGCGCCTTCGTGGTTTATCCGAAAATAACAGAGAGATCTTTTCTTTAAGCGCCTGCGCATCTCGCGTCGGCACGATGAAACCGTCAACCCCATCTGTTACCATTTCTTGCGCGCCAACATGATCGCTTACTATAACCGGTAAGCCACAACTCATTGCTTCAGGAACCACCAGACCTAAGCCATCCTCCACAGAAGACAGCACCAAGACATCGGAATAATGATACGCGGCAACAGGATCAATGAATCTACGATTAATCTTTATTTTTTGGGCATACTGCTCAAGAAGTTTATGCGATACCGAATCGCCGCTTGCGCCCACCAACACTATTTCGATATCAGGATTACCCAACTCATCAACCGCTTGCAATAAATACTGAAAACCTTTGCGCAAACACGCCAAACCACAAAAACAGATACGAAAAACAGCATTTTCCTTTTCAGGAGCAACAACAAATCTGCTTAAATCAACACCTGGCCTGACAATACGCAATTTTTCTTCAGGAATCCCCTGCTTTCTAAAGGTATCATAAGCAAATTTAGACACGACAAAGATATAGTCGCATCGCTCGTACTCTTTACACACCTGCTCTACCAACTTCTCATGCACAAAATGTGTCCTGCCGCGTTTGGCAAACGTTGCATCCTCCCGCACTAATTGAGCAAATAAATAGGCAATGTGCGTAGTTTGGCTATATATGACAACCTTTGCCGCATAGCGCGACTTAAGCGCGCACATCGTGTCCAAGGCATGCCCAGGAGTACTGATAAATAAATCACAACCTTTTGTGCGCGTCATTTCTTGAGTTAAAAACCTTTCAAAAAGTTGATTAGCCATCAAGAAAACAAGATCTTGCCGCTTACGCAAAAAAGGAAGACGCAATAGAAAATCAGGCAGGCCGGAGCCTGCCTTAAAAATGTCAACAGGGATATCCTGGCTGATGTTCTTGCCAGTTGCATAACAATAAACCTTATGCAATACGTGATGGGCATGAAATTCAGCTATCGCCTGCTGCAAAGCAATACCTTGACCGCCAAAACCTATACCGGAATTAAACGCAAATACGACGCGCTTCATACGCTACTCCGATGCTATTGGATACCCTTACGCAAAAGCAGATTGATCTCATTCCTTGCTTGCGCCAAGGCAATAATCTGGTTGAAATCAAGGCGTTGCCGGCACTCCGGCTGACATATTACTGAAATTGAAAAACCGTTATCGCGCAATAATTGAAGCAAATCTTCAGGTTCAGTATTAAGGTTTTTAAGATACGCAGGGGCAAAAGCCATCATCATCGATAGTTGCGGCGAATGCAATAACTGCCTTGCCCCCTTAAAAACTAAACCTTCAGCCCCCTCAACATCAATTTTAACAAAATCGATCTTTCTTTGTACTGTGGAAATAAAATCATCAAGCAGAATAGTCTCAACAGAGGTAACGCAGCCTTGCGCGAAGGCAATAGTTTTTCTGCTCAAGGCATGCGCCCCCAGATTTGTCCTGTGCAAAGAAAGCTCGGCCTTACCGTTTTGGTCAGAAACCGCCTTCTGCATGGCTTGCACATTAACAAACTTATTTCTTGCTAAGCTCGCAGTCAGCAATGAGAAATTATACGGTTCAGGCTCAAAGGCGTATACCCGACCATGATCTTTAACACACTGCGCCGCAAGCAAAGAATAATAGCCAATATTTGCTCCGATATCTAAAACGGCCATGCCCGGCCTCAACAATGACCTAACGAGCGCTGTTTCTTCCTTTTCGTACTCTTGGTACGCCAGCAAAGCGTCCGCGATAATGGTATCACGACAGTCGACAAATAAAAGAAAATTCTGCGCAGGAAGCAATAAAACACCTTTTGGTTTAACCCATGCGTAGAGAATACCAAATATGCGCAAAAAACACGGAATCCGATTGAATGCCCCGAGATGTTTATCAACCTGTATTTTAAGAAATCGAAAAAAACGCTGGCGCACCCTTTGAAAAAAAGTAGCAGGAAACTCCTGGTTCTTCTGCATCCCGCAATTTTTTCTTTTCATAATACGCAATAACAACGTCAACCATGAACGCCAAACATGGCGCCTGGATATTTCATAAAGAATAAAATCATTGATTTAACATTCTCGAATCCTAGTCTGCTGAATAAGTTGCTTTTGGTAAGGCGTTGTTCAAAATGTTTCACCACCGCTTCAGGAACATAAGCCACCTGATAACCTGCCTTCTGCATGCGGATACAATAATCGCTGTCTTCCCATCCGTAAAACATCCGCTTGTCTAACAACCCGATCTTTTGTTGGGCGCTGGCGCGAATGAACTGGCAGGCGCCGATTACCTGCTCCACTATCCGCGCTTCATCGTGGCCCCAGTCAGACATATGAAATTGTTTAAACGCCCTGCTATTGGTAACCCATCGCAGAAACGACAATCTACGCATTAAAGGAGACAACAGCGAATGGTGCCGACGGCAGGAGAATTGCAGCGCGCCTTGCGCGCTCACAAGCTTTGGGCCAAGTAATCCTACGCTGGGATGATCCTCCATAAAGCGCTTCATCTGCTCTAAGGCAAGGTGTTCTAATTCAGTATCTGCATCTAATAACGCTATATAGTCGCCACGAGCGCTTGCTATACCTTGGTTACGCGCGCATGCCACCCCTCTATTTATTTTGTTTTGAATTATCGTGACTGTTGGAAACGTTCGCGTGATGGCTTGAGCAATGTTTTTTTCAAGGCCGTTGACGACAACAATAATTTCGCATTCGGATGCGATACTTTGCCTCAACACTGACGCCACGCACGACAATACTAACTCCAACTCATTCCAGACAACGATAACCACGCTGATAACAGGCGCTCTCACCATAGCTTCCTCATGATTGACTTCAAGCCATGCACTAATTCCCGAGGATTCATTATAGCGCTTTTTAAGGCCAGCGCTAAAAAATGCAACGAGAAATAGAATTTAAAATTGAGCCAGCGCACCTCCCTCTCGAGTGTCTCTTTGCTAAGATGAGGATAGGCGATGCTTGATTCTTTTTGCACATCAACCGGGGTGTACGTTTTTTGTAGAAGCCAATGGTTCTGCATTGCCACATCCCAAAATTCGGTCCCCGGGAAAGGATTACAGATGCTAAACATTACCGCATATGGCTTTACTTTTTTAAGGATGGCATACGTATTTCGGATGGTTTCTTTCGTTTCAAGGGGACTGGCGCCAATTAAAACATTGAGCTTAACATTAACTTTGTATTTCTTAAGCAACGCAAGTGAAGCCAGACACTCCTCTACCACGGCGTCTTTCTTAATGTCGTCAAGTATAGGCTGCTTGAATGATTCAACGCCGATATCAACATAGGAACATTTTGTTTCTGCCAGTATTCGAGCAATATCTTCATTAATGCGATCGGAGCGGGCAAGGCATCCCCAGGCAAACCCATTACTGGCTAAGCAATCGCCTATTATCTGAAGACGCTTAGTATCCCAAATAAACTGGTCATCGATAAAAGAAATGGCCCTGTACCCTTGCGACTTAAGCAGACGAATCTCGGCAGAGACATTATCGGCGCTACGCG
>JAGOIJ010000089.1 GCA_017995695.1 Candidatus Omnitrophota bacterium
TCTCCGAACGCTCTTTAAACAAATTAGCAAATTCAACCTTAAGCTTAATAGCATCGCGGGAATTAATCTTTTTAAGCGAGAAAACTAGTTCGTTAAAACGCTGGGTATTCAACTTATTGAGATTAAGAGAGAAAATTTCTTTTTTGGCGGGGTCGAAGTGAAAATTGATTTTTACCGGCTCTTGACTTAACAGCAAAGCCACCTCGGAATGATGCGGTTGATTTCTACGAGAACCAGAAAACAGAAATACCCCTAATAGCACAATAACCGCTATACTTGCAAAAAAAAGATTTTTGAAGACGGG
Source organism: Candidatus Omnitrophota bacterium (assembly GCA_017995695.1). Taxonomy (GTDB): domain Bacteria; phylum Omnitrophota; class Gorgyraeia; order Gygaellales; family Profunditerraquicolaceae; genus JAGOIJ01. The sequence goes on from JAGOIJ010000089.1 coordinate 305, forward strand.
AGAATATTTCTTGTGTTTTGTTTTTCTTTTCGCAGAAGCATCAAGATAAATGCTTGCTAAATGTTCGTAAATATCTTTTTTGTCCATGTCCACTACCGTACGTTGATAATTTTATAACACAAAAACCCTTGCCTGTCAACAGTTTCGTGTGCTTATGTAAGAAAAGAATAAACGGGGCTCTTTTTTGGCATTGGCAGCGTTATCGAATGATTTGAATGAGTTACAACTCAAACTCTATCATTGAGAGATCGGCGCATTGTCGTCGCATAAACCGAGCACTTAACTTTAATATATGCTATGACTTTTGAATAATGATGCGGTTAAGGAGCAAGGGGCCGTTGCAGATATTCAGGAGGCTTTTCACCAAGCAGATTATAAAAATTAGTCAGGTGCATGCGATACAAGCGATCGAAACTTCCATCAGGGTCTTCGCCATACCACCAAAACCAATCAGAACCTTCCAGGATATACATTTGTTTCCAAGCAATACCAAGGCGATCGCCAAGCTTTTGCAACAATGCAGGATCATTGAGATGCTGATCAAATGTTTGGCGGGCGCTGGCCAGCCACTCCCATGCTTTCACTTTATGCGGGTTGCCAATCCATTTGCCAAAATTCCCATATATCCATGAGCCAGCAGCAAGCCGGGGAATCGCATGCGTTACGGCATGCGTTTTTAAATATTCGGATACGGTTACGCATTGCACAAACGAAGCATCAGATAACCCCTGATACAAAGCATTCAAGAACTCATGGCCATCATGCAAAAAATACTCCCAGGCATTTTCACCATCCATTGCCACGGTTACTAATAAATCTTGGCCCTTAAACGCTTTGTTAATATTTTCAAGATGCTTAATAAAATCAAGCGCCGCATCTTTGGCTTTCCATTTATTATAATTGAAACCAATCAGGTCAGAAAGATTCCGATCGCGAAATACCACCGCCATGGATCCTTCCTCACGTTGTATGAGATGCGGCTGGTACAAAAGACGCGTGTCTCTTTTTTTCTTCTTCAGCGATTTAAACAACAGCGCCTCATCAGTCACGATCCACTTGATGCCGGCCTGCAAGAAATACGGCACCACATGCTCGCTTACTGATTCTTCTGAAGGCCACATGCCAACAAGATCTGTGCCAAAACGTTTCTTGAAAAATTCTGCCGCATAATTTACCTGCGCTAAGGCATCCTGCGGATAAGCAAAATGATTCTTAGGCAAGGTGGTGCGCAATTCTGCTTCTCTGGCTATTTTGGTATTAACCAAAAGCGGCAAGATGGGATGGTAGAACGGACTCATGGTTACTTCAATCTGACCTGATTGCATGCAGCGCTTATAACCCGGAATAATTTCTTCCAGAATAAGAAGATGCTTATCTAACAAGACATGCTTATCCTCTTCCGTAAAAAAGCGCGCTTTGGCCATCAGCTGGGTAAGTTCAGGGTGCCTTTGGCGAAATGTCGGGTCAACCCAGGCTAAATTGAACCATACCTGCAGATCACGGAAATCCTGCTCATTGAATTCTTTCTTCGATTGTTTCTTGAAGAAAAGCTCGTAATAGCGCGGATGAAAAGCAATGACGCTATCCTTATTGATCGAAAAGAAATTATTTAGGATGAATTCCTGGTCCTGCTTGGTAAGCTGGGCTGCGGGCTTATAGGATAGCTCAAGAAATTTATCTTTTACTGAGCGGCTCATCAAATCTTCAAGCTGCTCAACAAGCGAAGGAACGAGGTTAAATGTCTGGTGGATTTTTGGATAGGCCTTTAAGATTTCAACCATATCCAGGTAATCTTTAACCCCATGCAGCCTGACCCACGGAAGCTCTGTTTCGCGAGTAAGCAGATTCGCGTAATACGGCTGGTGCATATGGTAGATAACGGCGAGATTGAGCATAAGTGAATTATTACCTTGAGCCATACTCTTGTGTCATTGCGAGGAGCGTAGCGACGAAGCAATCTCTTTAGATTGCTTCGCCCCCCTACGGGGCTCGCAATGACACGTCAATGCTTCGCTCATTCCGTAAGTTGTGGCCTCAATAAAAACCCCTCGGAGGATCGCTCCCCCGAGGGGTGTGCAAACGTTACATAAGCTGACTTAGAAACTGACCTTCATGGATCCGATTACCTGCGAAGCAGTCTTGGCACTTCTGGTGCCGGCGGTGAATGCGCGGCCAGGAATAAATGCGCCACCCATTAACCCAAACTGCACATCTTCGGTGTAATCGTATTTTAAGGTTACGTCAATTTCAGTACCAGCTTCTTTGTTCTGTGAATCTGCCCAGTAATGAGGATCACCAGGATAGTTGGTCAAGATAACCGTACCAACATCGCCATCTAACGGTGCTCCACCTTCTGGCATAGATTCATTGAATAAGAAATAATGAGCATCAACCTTCAATGAAACATCTTCCATCGGCTTCATGCTACCCGTTAAGGTGATCAAGGAAGCATTGGTCTGACCGAAGATCTTATTAATGAGGGTTCCGCCCATCTGATCTTCAAACATTGGATCCCATCCAAAATACTTTTCATCATTGCTTGCATAATCTTCACCGGACAAGAAGGTGTAGTGCAAACCGATCATAGGCATATATTTCTCATAGATGGGTAGCTGATAATCAGCTAAGAACTGCATTGCCCATGCGCGGACTTGCTTGAAATGCTCTCTGATACCTTCATTACCGATAACACCATAATCATTAGCATAGATGGAATCATTGGTTACATGATCGCCCCACTGAAACGCGCCTTCAAACTGCAAGGACAATCTTTCGATACCAGTATACGCGCCTCTTACACCGATAACGTTCAAGATCTCGGTCTTGGAGTTGCCTACGGGATCAACAAGCGCATTCGTTGGGTTGGTGCCAGTAGAATCAGATTGCCTATGTCTTTGCCAAAAATATCCTTCAGTGAAGATATTCTTGTCAACGGTGTAACCAACATTGATACCATAAAGATCAACATCATCTTTACGGACAACGCTGTTTTCATCAATCATGGCATACACGAGATCTGCCACAACGGGATCATAATTCAAGGTTGCGCGAATCGCATCAAATGATTTGCGCAGGCTTAGATCGTCAATTGAATTAGGAAGCACGTTGTTGTCGGTTCCGCCAAGTGTATTATGGCCTGCTGCTCTATTATTGGTATCAACGTCACCAATAATCAAACCATTACCAAACCGTAATTCTTGACGACCAACAGTCAAGGTCAACGGTGAATACAAGAACTCTTTCAAGGTTACATACGCAAGATCAAGAGCGATTCTGGTGGAATCATCTTCCAAGGCGTCTTCATCACCAATTTCTTGGCCCCAGACTCTCTCATTGATTAATCTTACTGATGTTGAAACATTATCCGTAAGATCAGCGTCAACTCTCACGCGGGTCTGTGAAAGTATAGCTGCGAGATTCTCGCCATAATCCTGAACAGTAACGCCACCGGTGGCGGCGGTTCCTGTGTTCGCAGGATTATCCTGCAATGCAAGGCTGCTGCGTAAAATTCCCTGCACTTGAATATCTCCACTTACTTTAACATTCTGAACTTCAGCGTAGGCGCATGTAACGCCGATCATTAACGCTAAAGCCAGGACAAGTATTAAACGTCTACTCATCTTGTTTTTCCTCCTTTAAGGAAAAGATAAAGAATGAACTATATTATGCAACTAGGATTGTTTAACTCCTAGATAATTACCATATATGTATATCACTGGAATTTGTCTGACTTTAGGCTTATGTTTGAAGCTCATCCTCCTTTCCGCCTAACATTAAAGTCATTTCCAGTGGTATATCCACAACTTGCATCCTTTTTATCACATAACCCTATTGTTGTCAAGAGTTATTTTAAATGAGCGGATACCTTATGGAGCACGAAATGCGAACATAAGGTATAGCCCCGCAAGGGGCGTCCGCGAATTTACTTGCCTTGCTATTGATTGCGGCAAGACTTGTCGGACAGCTTACGGAGCCATATTTAACGCCCAGCGAGGTAAGTTATTGCGCGAATTTACTTGCCTTGCTATTGATTGCGGCAAGACTTGTCGGACAGCTTACGGAGCCATAATTAACGCCCAGCGAGGTAAGTTATTGCGCGAATTTACTTGCCCGGCTTTGAATTGCGACAAGACTAGTCGGACAACTTACGGAGCTATAGTCAAATTTAACTAGCAGAGACGAGTCATCCTCTAATCGGCGAAATGTTCCTTTTTTGAAACAAATATGCTTTAGATTAATGCAGTAATTCCTTATTATATAAGGAGACAGGCCCGATTGATTCCGCAAACGGTGCCCGATTAGGTTTGCGCCCGGTGCGGTTATTTGAGGGATTTGGAGGAGGAGCGCACTGCCGTGGTTGATTTTGGGCCTAAGGAAATAGTGATCTTAACCTTACTGCCGCGGGGAAAAAGATTGATCACGCAGTTTTCTTTATCCCGGTCAAAGTTAAGTAGGCGATTACCGTATTCAATAATATTAAGCAAGCCCCAATTGAACATGGGCATCTGCTCTTTGTAAAATGCAACCACCTGATCAGCGTTGGCCCTACCTTCATATGTCAGCACAGCAACGCGGATACCTGCGCCTTCAAAGGTATAAGATTCCTGGTGTAATAATTTAAAATTGGCAGGGACCGGAATATCAGAGAAACGCGCAAGTGATTGAGGCGAGAGCATCGCCTGCCCGGTAATGCTCGTATCTTTTTGCGGCACGGAAGCGCAGCCGAAAACATTCAACAGTAAAAAAAGAACCGATGCGAATGTAATTGCTTCTCGTTTTTTCATCATGCCCCCCGTTTTCGTAAAAACTGCTCTACTTCATTATAAAGATGCGAAATGTCACCTTGATTCAAGCCTGCCTTGAATCCGATATTTCTCAATGCCTGCGGGCTAATAATATCCTCTGGCGCGTGGCTATCATTATTAAGGATTAAGCGCGCCCCAACCTTAAGCGCAGTTGCGGCAACATGGGCGTTGGTATCGCAATGGCCTTTTCTGCTGGTCAACTCAAGGAAAACACCCCGCTTTTTGGCAAGTAAAGCATCCTCCGGCGTTATGAGCCCGGGATGAGCTAGGATGTCAATATCAGCCTTGAGGGCTGCGCGGTTAGTCTGAAGAATAACTGGCTCAACTGTTGTCTCGCCATGAGCAACGATAATCTTGATCCCATGAGCGCGGGCATACTTGGCTAATGAAGCAAACTGCCGCGGCGGAACATGGGTCAACTCAACACCCGGCAAAACCTTGATCGCGGAATCCTTAGGCCAATGACGGCAAAAATCCACGATTGCCTTTGTTGAGGTAGCGATATTGCAATAGTCAACGTGATCAGTAATGGCAATAACCTTGTAACCGGCAGCCATGTAACGCACCGCAACCTCTGAAGGAAGAAGTTCGCCGTCGCTTAATAGTGAGTGACAATGTAAATTATACATATAATTCAGTATTGAGTATTGAGTGGTGAGTATTGATGTCCATCCAAAGGCTGTGCCCTGTTTTTGCTTTTTCTCAATTCTCAATACTCAATACTCAATACTCTATACTCAATACTCAAATTGCCCCTGGCAGGAATCGAACCTGCCACACACGGTTTAGGAAACCGTTGCTCTATCCTTATGAGCTACAGGGGCGTCGTTAGATTCAGTATTGAGTATTGAGTCGTGAGTATTGAGTAAGGGCATCGCTTCCTGTACATCAATACTTAATACTCTATACTCAATACTAACATTATTCACCTTTAAATTTAACCAACGAATGAACCGGGTAACCCTTAAGTTTTTCCCGGCCCTTTAAATCAACCAGCTCAATGATAAAACCAATACCGACGATAGTGCCACCGAACTGTTTAACCAGTTGGGCAACAGCCTCGACCGTACCGCCTGTTGCCAAAAGATCATCGATAATCAAAACGCGATCACCGGGATTAATCGCATCTTCGTGCATTTCCAGGGTATCGGTACCATACTCTAATTCATACGTCACGGATTTTGTTTTCCAGGGAAGCTTCCCTTTTTTACGCACTGGCACAAACCCCTTGCCAAGTTTATAAGCGAGAGCGCCTCCTAAGATAAAACCGCGCGCCTCAACCGCAACCACCGCATCAATCTGTTTGTTCTTAAACTTAGCTACCAACAAGTCCACCGCCTGCTTCAAGGCTTTCTTGTTTTGCAAAAGCGTCGTGATATCCCGAAACAAAATACCCGGCTTAGGAAAGTCGGGAATAGTGCGGATCGTGCACTCAAGATCAAAACCTTTTTTAGACATGCGCCTCTCCTCTTCGCCCTCCACTCAATACTCTATACTCAATACTTAATACTGAATTTACAGCTCTTTATCGTGATCCTTAATGATCTTCTGTAATTTCTTAAGCGCAACATCTTCTATCTGACGCACGCGCTCACGCGAAACCCCAAGCTTTTTAGCCACCTCTGCGAGCGTGCGCGGCTTGCCATCTGCCAGACCAAAGCGCATATCCAAAATCTCCCGCTCGCGCTTTGCCATAATTTCAAGCAAATTATCCACCCGCTCCTTATCCAACATGTGCTCAATCGTAGCATCCGGCTGCAACGCTGCCTCATCCTCAACCAGATCAATAACCTGCCCTTCTGCCTCATCGCCCACAGGGGCTTCTAACGATGAGGTAGTCGTGGTAAGCCACATCGTAACCTGCTCTCTTTTTTCCTTAGAGATCTTTAACT
>JAGOIJ010000090.1 GCA_017995695.1 Candidatus Omnitrophota bacterium
AGGGAGCAACGCTTGAGCAAAATATCCGTGCTGTGCAATGGGCGCATGAGGCCGGATTAAGCGTGCGCGCAGACTTTATTATCGGCACTCCCGGCGAGACAGAAGAGAGTCTAAAAAAAACACTCGATTTTGCGTTACGCATGAAGCTTGAGTATGCGCATTTTAATAAATTCGTCCCTTATCCAGGGACCGAGCTATACCATCGGCTTATGCAGGAGGGTTATGCGTTTGATTTTACGCGCGGTTATAGTATTACTGATTCTGATGAATTTTCGTATGTTCCCTCGACCATCAGCGATGTTAATTTCTATAAGGATTTTGTAACTTTCGCGCATAAGCGGTTTTATTTACGGCCGGCGTATATAGTGCGCCGCCTTGGTTCCATAAAAACCGTTGATGAGCTATATGGGCAGATCAAGGGGTTTTTTTCTCTTGCGCTCTTGCGATAAAGAAAGGAAAAAGTCAAGATGAACATATTAGTTACGGGAGGGGCGGGTTTTATCGGCTCTCACTTAGTTGATAGGCTGGTTCTTGAAGGTCATCGCGTGAGGGTTGTTGATAGTTTTGATGAGCAGGTGCATGCTGGCAAGACTCCTGCGTATCTTAACCGCGATGCTGAATATATTAAGCTTGATGTGCGTAACCGCGATAAGTTGAAAAAAGCCTTTAAGAATATGGAAATCATTTATCATGAGGCTGCTGCAGTGGGGGTTGGCCAGTCTATGTACCAGATCGAGAAATATACCGACGCCAATACCCGCGGCACCGCAACCTTGTTAGATATTTTAGTAAATGAAAAAAACTCGATAAAAAAGATTATTGTCGCAAGTTCCATGAGTATTTATGGCGAGGGTAGCTATCAGTGTCAACGGTGCGGCGAGTTTAGCCCCCGCTTAAGGCCGTTAGAACAATTAAAAAAAAGAATGTGGGAGATGCGTTGCCCGGTCTGTAGTAATCCTGCGTCACGCAAGGCAACGAAAGAGGCAAAGCCTTTGTATCCGACTTCAATCTATGCCATGTCAAAACTCCATCAGGAGGAATTTGTGTTGTTGATTGGCAAAACCTATAATATCCCGGCGGTTGCTTTGCGTTACTTTAATGTGTACGGCCCTCGTCAATCATTGTCTAATCCTTACACAGGCGTTTGCGCAATTTTTTCCTCGCGCATCAAGGCAAACCACGCGCCGATTATTTATGAGGATGGTTTACAAACGCGGGATTTTATTGATGTGCGCGATATAGTCCAGGCAAATCTTTTGGTTTTAAAAGATTCGCAGGCTGACTTTAAGGCGTTTAATGTCGGCACGGGTGAGCCTACGTCAATTCTTGAAATAGCTAAGGTGCTGATGAAGCTTTATGGAAAGGATTGCCAGCCGCAGATTGTCAAGAAGTATCGGCTTGGAGATATCCGTCATTGCTATGCTGATATTTCAGCGCTCGCCGTTTTGGGGTTTAAACCTTCTGTTTCCCTTGAGCAAGGCTTAGCCGAGTTGGTTGCATGGGGTAAAAAAGCGCAGTCAAGGGATCTATCCAGCAGGGCCGAACGCGAATTGGAAAAGAGAAAACTTAAGGTATAAGGAGAGACGATGTCAACGGATGCCTTGGTAAAGCTTGGTATTATCGGTTGCGGGGAGTGGGGTAGTAATCATGTGCGCATTTTTTCGCATCTGCTCACTTCAAAGGAGATCGTGTGCGCGGATAGTAACGCAGGGCGTTTACAGGCTATTCAGAAAACGTTTCTTTCTGTCAAGACAACAACCAACTATAGAGATATTATTGCTGATCCCGGAATCCAGGCTGTGTGTATTGCTACTCCTGCCGCTACCCATTATGCCATTGCCAAGGAGTGTCTTGAGAGCGGAAAGGATGTTTTATGCGAAAAACCTCTGTGTTTGAAAGAGGAAGAGGTAAGTCATCTTATCGAGCTGGCTGCGCAGCACAAGCGTATTCTGATGGTGGGCCATGTGTTTTTATTTAACGCAGGTATTTTGGCGCTTAAGCGCTACATCCATGAGGGTGCGTTGGGTAATATTCTCTATGCCCATTCGGCGAGAACAAACCTTGGGCCCTTCCGGTATGATGTGGACGTTGTTCTGGATCTGGCAACGCACGATATTTCTATATTCAACTTTCTTTTTGACGCTGCGCCGCTTGAAGTTTCTGCGCGAGGCCATAAATGTTTAACCGGCCAGCAGAGCGACCTCGCCTTTATCACTCTTTTGTATCCTGCTAATATCTTGGTTAATATTCATGTCAGCTGGATTGATCCTAAAAAGGTGCGTTTAATTACGCTGGTTGGAGAAAAAAAGATGGTTATCTGGGATGATATTACGCAAGAAGGGCCAATACGCATATACGATAAGCATGTTGAGCAGAATATCGCACATTATGAAACATTCGGTGAATACCAGTTGTTTTCCAAGGAAGGCGATATTATGATTCCTAAGATTGAAAGTTATGAGCCTCTAAAGGCGCAAAACGCGCATTTTCTTGAGTGCATGCGCACAAGGCAAGAACCTATGTCTAATGGGCGTTCAAGTTTATCAGTGGTGCGGGTATTAACCGCTATAGAGGAATCTATGCGTCGGCATGGTGAGCCGCAACCAATTCAAAAGGAGTAGGCAATGCCGCGTCGTCCTTTGATATCTGTGCTTGTTTCTACTGTCGGATGCAATACGTCTATTGCCGTGATTAAGTCTTTGCGGCTTACTAAGCGCTACCGTTATAAGATCATTGGCGTTGATATGCGTCAACAACATGAGGCAGCGGGTTCGGTTTTTTGCGACCGGTACTTTCAGGTTCCTCCCATTGGTAATAAGCAGTATGTCCGGGCGCTTCTTGCGATCTGTAAAAAAGAAAAGGTAGAAGTGCTATTGCCGGTCCTTGACCACGATATAGAACATATTGCCAAAGCAAGGAGTGAGTTTGCGGCAGCAGATATTCGAGTTTGCGCCTCTGATCTGCCGACGATTGTAGCCTGTAATGATAAATTTGCAACGTACACCTTTCTTAAAAAGCGCGCGATTGCCGTGCCTCGGACCTATCGCGCACATGAGGCATTACAGTTGATAGGAAATCTGCGATTTCCTCTCTTTGTGAAGCCGCGCCGCGGTACCAGTAGCGTGGATTGTTTTCAGGCTAACAATAAACAGCAACTCTGCGTTTTGCTGTCAAGGGTGGATCAGCCCATCGTCCAAGCGTTGGGGCAAGGCCAGCAGTGCGTGATTGATGTGGTGAATGATCTTGAGGGAAAAAATCTCGTTTGCGTCCCGCGGCACGAATTAAGCGCAAAGGCCGGTATCGGCGTAAAGGCAGTGACCGTGAAAGACGCAGCGTTAACTTCTTTTGCTAAACAGATTGCAGAGGCTTTGCGCATTAAGGGCGCGGCCAATATCGAAGTTTTTAAACAGGGCAAACAGTTGAGCTTGATTGAAGTAAATGCCCGTTATTCAGCCGGCGTGATCCTTTCGGCAATGGCCGGAGTCAATATACCAGAGCTTGCCATAGATGTATTCTTGAATAAACCAATTGCTAAGACGCGCCTTGCCTGGCAGGCGGGTTGGTTTATGAGCCGCTATTGGCAAGAGGTTTTTTCACGCGACAAGAAGATTGTTGTTTATAGATAACAGCAAAGCGTTGTATAAGGAGAAGGGTATGCATGTTAAGAAAAGCACAGCGATGATGAAGGCGCATAAGCGGTTTCTTTTTATGCCTGTTGCTTATCGGACGCCTATCTTGAAGAAGGGTAACGGCGCCTGGGTTGAAGATCTCGATGGCAACCGGTTTTTAGATTTAATGTCAGGACAATTTTCTTTAGCGCTGGGGCATAGCCATAGAGAATATGCTCGTCTGCTTGCTGCGTTGGCTAACAAGATAGTACATACGAGCACCCTTCATTTTAGCGAAGAGGTTTTGGCTGGCGCATCGGCGTTAGCGTCGATTACCGCGGCGGGTTTAAAGAAAACAATTTTTCTTTCAACGGGCGCTGAAGCAGTGGAGTGTGCTTTGCGGCATGCAAAATATTTTACTGGCAAGGATGGGGTGGTTGCTTTGGTGCGCGGTTATCATGGTTTGACACTGGCGACCCAGAGTCTGTCTAATGCTGGGCTCTATGCGCATCCAGCCATACGGGATGTCTATTATATACCTACGCCTGATGTGCACCACGTGTTTTCTGGGCAAGGGAGCGCGATGCTGGTTAAATGTTGTTTAGCAGATGCCCGCAAGGCATTGGCTCGGGCTAAAGGCACTATTGCCGCGTTTATTGTTGAGCCGGTGATATCGGTAGGAGGAATGATTTTTCCGCCACCATCATTCTTTAAGGGGATACGCGCCCTTGCCCGCGAGCATAAAGCTTTGTTGATTTTTGATGAGTGCCAAACCGGCCTTGGCAGGACAGGAAGGTGGTTTGGGTATGAGCATACTACTGTTGTCCCGGATATGGTAGTGTTAGCAAAGGCGATTGGTTTGGGTCTGCCTACTTCTGCCGTGATTATGCAGGAACGCATCGCCCGCGCTATCGAAGGAAAGATCATGCATTTTAGTTCCCACCAGAATGATCCTCATTCTGGTGCCACCGTTGCCTTTCTCATTAATTATATGCGTCGACATCGCCTCTTGGCGCAGATTAGAGCAAAAGGCTCTTATTTTTTACGAGAGCTTACCAAGCTTTCCCTCAAGCGGTCCTTGCTGCAAAAACCAAGAGGGCTGGGCTTAATGCTTGGGTTTGATGTGCCTGCGTCAGAGTATCATGGTGTGAGTCTTGGCCAGAGGCTTATTTCGCTGCTTGAAGAGGAAGGGGTTATTGTTCAAGCTACCAGACGAGGAACCGTGTTCAGGATTTTGCCTAGTTTCGAGATAACCAAGGAGCAAATTGATTTCTTTATAAGCAAGCTCGATAAATGTTTGTTTGTGCTTGAAAAAGATTTTGTTGTTTAGTCCGGGGATTCAATTGCCATAAGGATATGCATGACTGAAGTAAATGAAAAACAAAAGATTATGGTGCTTATCTGCGCGCACAATGAGGAAAAAAAGATTGGCAAGACCGTTACCAGTATTCCTAAAGGAGCGGTAGATGAGATAGTTGTGGTTGACGATGGCTCGACAGATATGACTGCACGTATCGCAAGGCAGCTAGGAGTAACGGTATTGCCAATCCCGCAGCGAAAGGGCGTAGGGCATGCGTTGCGTTATGGTATTGCGTATGCGCAAAAGCAAGCTTGTTCGATTTTGGTGATTATGGCGGGCAATAGCAAAGATGACGGAAGCCAGATTCCACGATTAACGCAGCCTATTTCCCGCGGCGAAGCGGTTTTTGTGCAAGGTTCGCGGTATTTGCCGGGAGGAGCATTCGATCGTCTTCCTTTGTATAGGTTTGTGGCAACGCGCTTTATACATCCGTTACTATATTTTTTATTCACCGGCAAAAAAATGACTGATACGACTAATGGGTTCCGGGCAATCGCTATGAGTTTTTTTGACGATCCGCGGATTATCATGCAACAAGATTGGTTGACCCAGTATGAACTTGAGCCTTATTTGCTGTTTAAGGCATTGACGCTAGGGTATGCGTTACAGGAAGTGCCTGTTTCAAAGATTTATCCGCCTAAAGAACTTGGGTATTCAAAGATGCCGCCGGTTGTCGGCTGGTGGAGTATCTTAAGGCCAGTGTTGTTTCTGGGTTTACGGATAAGAAAATAACCAAAATTTTTTGAGGGATAAGAAACGAGGTGGATAGTGCAAATTCCGTTTGTTGATCTTAAAAGCCAGTATTATACCTTGCGGCAGGAGATAGATGCTGCCATGCATGCTGTTATAGAAGAATCGGCGTTTATTGAGGGTAAGTATGTCGCCGCCTTTGAGCAATCCTTTGCGCAAAAATATGGCGTCAGGCATTGTATTACGGTTGCTAATGGGACAGATGCGCTTTTCATTGTTTTTAAATGTTTAGGTATCGGCACCGGCGATGAAGTTATTACCACGGCTTCAAGCTGGATATCCACTTCGCAAACAATCACGCAGGCAGGGGCACGCGTTGTTTTTGTGGATATTGAGCCGCGCTACTATACTATTGATGTTAATCAGATTGAGAGCAAAATCACTTCCCGCACCAAGGCTTTAGTGCCCGTGCACTTGTATGGCCATCCTGCGGCAATGGATGCCATACAAGAGCTTTGCCGCAAACATCATCTTTTGCTCGTTGAGGATTGCGCTCAGGCTCACTTTGCTGCATATAAAGGCGCGCGGGTTGGAACCTTTGGCTTTGCCAACACGTTTAGTTTTTACCCTGCCAAGAATCTGGGGGCGTATGGTGATGCCGGCGCGATCGTGACTAATGATGACGCGCTTGCCCGGGCAATGAGGATGTTTTCTCGCTACGGCGGCCTAGAAAAACACCAGCATGAGATTGAGGGGATCAATAGCCGGACTGACGGTTTACAAGCCGCTATCCTTTCGGTAAAGCTACAGCATATTGATGGGTGGAATCAGCGTCGCCTTGCGCACGCTTGTTTGTATAATGAGTTACTCAAGGATATACCCGGCGTCACGACCCCTCAGATTCGCCAAGATTCGACGCATGTATTTCACGTATATGCTGTGATGGCCAAGCGGCGCGATGAACTTCAGCAATTTCTTAGTTCGCGCGGCATTGCGACGGCTATTCATTATCCGGTAGCGCTGCCATTCCTTCCTGCCTATCGGTATCTGGGGCATGGGCCAGATGATTTTCCTGTAGCCTATCAGCACCAGCTTCAGACACTATCATTGCCGATGTACCCTGAATTATCCCGGGAACAGATAGAC
>JAGOIJ010000091.1 GCA_017995695.1 Candidatus Omnitrophota bacterium
TGGCTTGCCCCCGAACCTCCAATAAAAACTATAGCGTCAAAATTCTCAATCTTAATATCAGCAAAGCGCATCGTAGGAGTAATGCGCGCGCCTAACATTCCTACTGCCTCTGTTAAGGCCGTTGAAGCGATCTCAACAGAAACGTTATTCTGTTGTAAAACTTTTGCCGGCACAAGCAATTCCTCATCACGAAAATTGGTTGGCGCAATAATCAAAACTGCCTTCTTCATAACTTTCTCCTGCGCGAAAAGATTATAACCAGGACCAAGGGATGCAAGCAGCAACGCAACTATACCCTTCATAACAAACCACGACGGAATTCTCAAAACAGCCTCGCATAGGTACGCCTACCCATTATCGCTTATGATTCTTGATGAGAGAAAATGTCTTACGGGCTATCATTAACTCTTCATTGGTTGGAATAACCAAAACCTTGGGTTGGCGCTTACAAAACGTAAATAACCCTTTGCAAACTTGGGATCTAATAGCCTGCTGATGCTCGCCGATACCAGCGGTAAATACCAAAGCATCCAACCCGCCCATGATAACGGCATACGCGCCGATATATTTCTTTATCCGATAAACGAACATGTTAATAGCTAACTGCGCGCGCTTATTTCCTGAACCGGCAGCCTTATCTAACGCCCGCATATCATTGCTAACGCCAGAAATCCCCTTAAGGCCGCTTTTTTTATTCAAAATTTCATCAATCGCCTCAAAACCAATCTTCTTTTTGCGCATGATATAGGTGACCAGGGCAGGATCAATATCGCCGCAACGTGTTCCCATAAGCAATCCTTCCAAAGGAGTAAAGCCCATGCTCGTATCAATTGATACTCCCTTGTTGATCGCGGTAATACTGCAACCATTGCCTAAATGACAGGTAATCAGCTTTAATCGTGCAAGCGGCTTCTTCAAGCGCCTTGCCGCTTCATGGGCGACATATTCATGGCTTGTGCCATGAAAACCGTATTTACGAATACCCATCGTCTTATAATATTCATACGGTAGCCCATAGTGAAATGCGTACTCTGGAAGCGTCTGATGAAAGGCAGTGTCGAATACGGCAACCTGTTTAATCCCTGGCAATAATTTCTTGCAAGCCAGAACACCTGCGATATTCGCCGGATTATGCAAGGGGGCGATAACACTGCATTGCCGGACCATCTTAAGCACGGCTTGATCAATAATATGCGGCCGCTTGAACGATTCTGCCCCATGCACCACGCGATGGCCTACTGCATCAACGTGATTAAAGGTTTTAAGAATACTCTTTAAACCGCTGTAATGATCAGGGACTGGCGAGCCTTCTTCGCCGATATGCTCAAGAGAACCGGATACAAGCAGCTTCTCTTGCGGCATAGCAAAAAGCTTATACTTGATTGAAGAACTGCCACTATTAATAACAAGTATTCTCATGTGCTTACTGCGCGCGGATCGCTGTCACTGCTACGCAATCGACAATATCCTCAGGAGAACACCCCCGGGACAAATCACTGCAAGGCTTACGTAAACCCATTAACAATGGACCTAAGGCGCGTGCTTTTGCTAAACGCTCAACCAACTTATAACTAATATTGCCTGATTCTAAATCGGGAAAGATAAGAATATTGGCCTTGCCGCCGATAGGACTATCAGGATATTTAATCATGGCTACTTCGGGAACAATGGCTGCATCAACCTGCATCTCACCATCAACCAACAAATCCGGAGCCATTTCGCGCACAACACTTAACGACTCAAGCACCTTATCAACATTCTTACCCCTCGCTGAACCGCGGGTTGAGTAACTCAAGAAAGCAATGCGCGGGATCAGCCCTAAGACTTTGCTTGCTAATTCTGACGCTGCCACCGCGATACAAGCTAGCTGGCGGGGATTTGGTTCAGGGATAATACCGCAATCAGCAAAAATAAATGTTCCGTGGTCACCGTAAGGACAATCGGGGACGGTCATAATAAAACAGCTGCTTGCAATCGTTATGCGCTCATCAATACCAAGACACTTGATAGCGGAACGCGCAACATCAGGCGTGGTGTGACTGGCGCCTGCCACAAAACCATCAAATATCCCCTCCTTAGTCATCATTGCCGCGCAGTACAACGTATCATCAGTAAAAAGCTTGGTTACCTTTTCTAAATCCATATCTTTTGCCTTAAAGGTTTCATAGAACTCGTTGATATAGCGCTGTCGTTGGTCAGCAGAAACTTTATCGGGGGTTAACACGGTAACCTTGGCAATGCCTTCCTGCTCAATCATGCGCACAGCCTCAAGGGTGCGCTTATCCTCAAATTCAGGTAAAACAATATGTTTGAGATTACTGCGGGCCTTGCTACGAATATGGGAGATTGTATCCATCTACATTCCTTTCAATATCGCGTCTAAATCAACATTGCTACGTATCATCTTCACTGCGGTTGTAATCTTCACCGTATCTCGCGGCCTTATCTTGACAGTCAAATCATGGATGGTTGTCGCAACATCGTAGGTATCGGAATTGGCTAACAATACCGGAATCTGCTCCTTACTTAAGGCATCAAGTATGTTTTGCGCAGGCATACTTCCTCCTGAAAAAACAACGCCGCAGATCTTCAAGCGTTTATCTTGACCGCTACGGCGGCATCCCAGCACCGCTTCAATTATATCCTCCCGATCGCTGGGGGTAATCAAGAGACTATCATCAACAATATATTTCATAGCATCATTCGGCTTCATGGCTCCCACCAGGACAGAAGAAATATACTGTTCCAGATGCTCCTTGCCGCTTAACAACTTAAAATCAGTCTCTTCTAAAATCTGCTCAGGCGTAGGAAACGATAATGCCGGGTTGTAGGGTATCACGCCGAGGACATTGATCCCCTTACGAGTAAGCCCCTTGCGCACCAACCGATTGATTTTTTCAAACTTCGAAGGCAATACCTTATTGATGATCGCCCCTAAAACCTTAACTCCTTCTTTTTCAAAGAGTGCCTTATTAAGGACAATCTCATCAATAGGCCTTCCTACCCCGCCGGATGAAATAATAATCGCTTTGCAACCTAACAACCTGGCTACGGTCGCGTTCGAATGGTCAAATACCGAGCCGACGCCTGCGTGGCCCGTCCCCTCAACAATTACCAACTGTTGGCCCTTTGAAACCCGGCAGAACGAATCGCGGATCTGTCTGCTGATAGGATTTTTATCGGGTCGTTCAATGTAACGCTCGGTAAAACCCTTCTCCACCGCAATCGGACTCATGTCTTTGCGATTACATTTTATCCCGCAGACTTCTTCAATCAGAATAGAATCTTCGTCAACTTTTAAACCCTCTTCTTCAAGATAGCGCTGGCCGATTGGCTTGATAAAACCAACGCGCTTAAAGCGAGCCTGGAAATTACAAATCAAACCGAGCGAAACAGTAGTCTTGCCATCGTTCTGTTTCGTGGCGGCGATAAAAACCCTTTTCATAAAAGATTGAGCTCGATTTTCTTCTTCAGATCGGACTTGCTCAACGCCCCCACAGCCTGTTCCATGATCTTGCCATCTTTAAAGAAAACCAAGGTAGGGATCGACATAACCCCGTAGGTCGTTGCGCTTCGAGGATTCTCATCAACATTAAGCTTGCCAATCTTCATCTTGCCAGCGTACTCCTTTGCCAACTCTTCCACGAAAGGAGCAATCATCTTGCAGGGGCCACACCAGGTAGCCCAAAAATCAACCAACACCGGAAGCGGCGATTCTAAAACCTCTTTCTTAAAGTTTGCGTCTGTAAAATGTTGTGTGCTCATATTTTTCCTATTATAGTGGGTTCATGATTTGGTAGGCGAAAATACGATACCACACTTACGCAAGAATTGCAAGATATTTTAGGTTGATGGTTGGTTTTGCTGCCGCAAGGCATCAGAAAAATACCCGTCAGTTAACGCATCGAGATAGGCTGTTAGCTCGCGCACCTTAAGTTCCTTTTCTTGGCGCTTCTTAACATCCTCGATTTTCAATTGATCAAGCTCGATCTTTACGCGGATCCTCTCAAAATAGAGCCTCGTCACATCATCGAGAATATCATCCCGCAATTGCACCGTCAGCCGAGAACGCGTATCTATGGATGTCTGGTCTTGATGAAACACGATATCGCTTAAATCCCAGCGCAACGTAAATCCCCAATCAAGCACATCGCGACCCTTTAAGAGCACATCATCGCTTGTCTTGGTTGTTGAACCAGACTCCCAATGCCAAAGATCCTGGGTATCACGATTAATCCCCACACTTAACTCCGGTAATAATGCTTTCAATGCCGCTTGCTTTCTCCAGAGTAAGATTTTCTTAAGATCAACATCGGCATACGCAATAGCTGCTCGCTGGACCTGGCCGATAGAAGGCTCATTGGCTATCCAGCGCTTAAAAGTATCGCCTCTTCTTTCATAAGAAGCATTCTTGAACATAGCGAATAAACCATTATTACAGGCGGCCAGGAGAATCTTACCCTTATACATAGCTAGGGCTCGGATTTCATCAGTTGCGAGATTCAACGATAGTTCATGCCAACGCGACTGCGCGTATTGATATACCATTGATTGGGCAACAGCTAACAGTTGGCCGGAATCCAAAACCAAGACTTTTGTTATTTTGTTACGCACCAACCCATCATTACCCAAAGACGACCAAGACGCACCATTATCCCTGCTTTCGAAAACTCCTCTATTTGTAGCTAGATAAAAGTGGCCAACTGATTGAGGATCACACTGAATATCCTGAAGATAAACTCCCTGGATATCTGCTTCTTCCTCTATCTCATCATCAACGCTTTCATCATTATGAATGCTTTGTTTCAGGAAAACCTTTTCCCACACGGCTGAATTATGGTTGCCCCGGAAAACTGCTTGCCGCGTCGCCAGTAAAATCGTCTGAGAATCATGCTCATCAAACGCTAAGCCCACAATTGCCTGTCGCCCGACTTCTCCTTTTTGCCTACGCCAACTCCAGCCTTGATCAACGCTAACCCACAATCCTTCAAGAGTGCCAAGATACAAAACACCAGAAGCGACTACCAAACTCATGCAGGTTCTTTGATTAACATTGCTTCCTTTGAAAATCTTTTTCCAGGTTTTGGCATTTTCAAAGCTTACGTAAAGACCATCGCTGGTTCCTGCATACACCATGTTTTGATTCCTCTGATCAAAAACTAAGAAGCGTACGCTCGCCCCCTGACCACGTAACTGCAAACAATCTTCCCAATGCCGTCCGCCATCTACACTCTTAACAATCGCTGGCCCTGCGCCGATGATAATCACTGAACCCTGTTGATTCACCGCTACTGCCTGCACATCCCAATAACCTTGCGCTATGGATTCCCACGATTCTTCCTGCGCTACACTTAATGTTGGTACTAAGACACAGACTAACAACACAACAACGATCCCTCTAGATAGCTTCATCACTCCTCCTTTGCGCGCATACAACGCCATAGACAACCAGCATCTACTTGACGCTTATAATTGACGCATAAGAAGGAAAAATCTCACTAATTTTTTATTGTTTCGATACGATTACTGCTGGATAGATTCTAGGGAGGGTAACGGGAAACTTTCTCCGGCTTTTAAAATCTTGCTTTCTGTGCCGCTTTCAACTTCCACAGTATTGCTTTGGATCTTTTTTATGGTATATCCTGCGACGATATCCTGCTCAAAAACCAATTTACCGTTTATGATCGCTGAACTCTTATTGCTCGGATCAAAAAAGATGCCTTCAATCTTAAACGTGGTGTATTTTTTTTCTGCAAGAGGCTCCTTCTCAAAATGCTGACGCATGATCTCCGAAAACTTTAACGTATTATCTTGCTCTGCGGATTTACCCTTGGCGCCTTTCTTGGCAGATGTGCTTTTCTGCGCTGAAGCTGCGGATCCTGGCTTTGCCTTTGCGGCATTCTTACCCGAGGTTAGATTAGTAATCATCAACCTTGTTTTGGCGATATACAACCCAACAAGCTCTTTATTAAAAAACGCGTACACGCCGAATAGTATCAAAAGGACAAAAACCAAAAAACCTGCGTTTGAGTGCTTACCATAAGCCTCACTCCTAGCCTTCTTATCCAATTTCTCAGACACATTAGCAACAGGCTTAACCACCACTCCCGTTGCCTGATTCACGCCGCAAGCAGAACAAACTTCATCCTGGCGACGCAACGGCTTACTGCAAAATCGACACACTCTTTCTTGCTGACCCATATACCACCCTTTCGTTATGGTATGAGTATAACAAAAAAAATATAAACATACTACTTATTTTTGCGCAGCAAGCGCACGCCAATCCATCCGATAGGATTGGGCGGATTCAGTAAGCGCACGTCAATCCATCCGATAGGATTGGGCGGATTCAGCAAGCGCACGCCAATCCTTCGACGCAGAGGCGGCGCACTTGGCCCTCGCATAGGCCAAGGTGCATGATAAGTTTGGGCGTTAATAGAAGAAAGCGAATGCGTCTCGGGGTCCTGCCACGATATACCTTGCCTTATCCGATGGCAAGTATGCGCCTTTTGCGCAAGTCTCCCCATACCTGCGGGCATGTGTGTCCTCGGAGCGGGGATGCCCCTCTTCCGTGTCACCCCTCGGTAACAGATTCATTTAGAACAATACCTTCTGCCGAGCGCTCTCGCTCAGGTCGATTTTTCCCCTATGAAAGATGTCAATGATAGTTAGCATCTTCAAAGCTTATCAGCGGGGGCGGGGGTGCCTTAGACTGGACT
>JAGOIJ010000092.1 GCA_017995695.1 Candidatus Omnitrophota bacterium
AAAGCATACGATTCCAGGGCCCGGCAGGAGGTTGTGCCTACAGCAACAATGCGTTTCTTGGTTGCTTGAGCCTTGTGAATCTCTTGCTCTGCAATCTTGCTAATCTCAAAATACTCCTCATCCATGATGTGCTCAACAATATTCTCGGCCTTAACCGGCTTAAACGTGGCATACCCCACATGCAAAGTCACATACACCATAGCCGCCCCTTTAGATTGAATTGCCTTAAGCAAACCTTCAGTAAAATGCAACCCAGCTGTTGGAGAAGCAACGGCTCCCTCGTGTTTTGCATATACCGTCTGGTACTCTTTGGCATCTTCAGCAGTAACCTGGCGTTTGATATACGGCGGAAGCGGAACAACGCCATTGCTATAAATAGTTTCTAAATCCTTTGCAGAAAAAGTAACTTCCTTTTTGCCGGTTACCATACCCTGCAACCGCTTGTCATCAAAGAGGATTGTTTCCTGTGGTTTAAGTCGCGCCGGACGCAATAATGCCTCAAACGTTAAACCATCTTTGCGGCGCAGAAGTAAAATTTCAACTTTGCCGCCTGTGGCGCGCCGACCCAAGAGACGCGCTGGCAAGACCTTGGTATCATTAAGCACCAAAACATCATCGCTATCAAGATAGTCAATTATATCCTTAAATGCGCGATGTTCAATGGATTCTTTCTTACGGTCAACCACGAGCAATCGAGCGCTATCTCTTTCTTTTAAGGGATATTGCGCAATTAATTCACCGGGCAAATGATAATCAAAATCGGAAAGCTTCATGTTTTTTATTGTTAGCTATCAGTTTTGGTTGTTAGTTGGGCAATATCGGCGCCGGGGTAATAGTGCTGCACAATATCTTTAAAGGTTCGGCCCTGTTTGGCCATAAAATAGGCGCCCCATTGGCACAGGCCTACCCCATGCCCCCACCCCAACCCTTCCATTACAAACGCGCCGCCTTGCTTTGCTATCGTAAAATTGAGGCTACGTATCTTGTCCGGTCCGATTGCTTCCCGAAAATCTTTTCCCGCAATCGTCCGCTTGTGTTTACCTACTAAACTCAAATCAACAATCCTGCCTGAGGCGTCTTTACGTTCAATACGGATATCCGAAAGACTACCGGAAAATAATCCCTTGCGCTGCAAGATTTTTTCTGCCTCGCCAATCGCAATGCGATAATCCCAGCGCAACCGAGGGGACCCATAACAGAATCCGCAACGCACCCCTCGTAACGGAGGAATTGATATATTCCACAACTGATGAGCGTCTTCGGTATGCCCGGCGCAGGTTGAATGAAAATAAGCGGGAAACAGCGCTCCCTTATATTTCAAAACCAACCCACTGGTAGCATCGACTGCCTCATTGGTGCGATATCGTTCAGAAGCGGATCCACCGTACACCTGCGAATAAACATCCGCAGTCACATCAAATAAGGCGTGTTTTCTTTCTTGCATCTGATATAACGCAAAAGTGCGGCAGACGATCGCCTGAGCTTCTATTGCCTCCTTAGGCCAGTAGTGCGAGGCCTCATGCAATAAAATCCCTTTTACATAATCTTCAAGCGGAACATGATTAATGAGCGTTACCCGGCCATTCTTTTTCTTTACTGCTCTAATCGTGCCCTTGTACTTATCTTGGAGCGATTTGATATAGGCGCTTTGCGGCGGCACATTATCAGCGACGCGCACGCGCACCATTGCTTGCGCAAAGGCTTGCGGCAACAAACAAAAAGACAACGCAACCACAGCGCCGCTTGCGAGCATGCGTTTTATTATCGACGGGACCATAGCCAGAATAGTAAGGAAAGGACCGCGCTTACGAGTACCGAAGTCGCAAGAGGGAAATAAAAGGTGAAATGCTCTCTTTTTATATAAATATCGCCTGGTAATTTCCCGAGAAAAGGAATTTTGTTAGCTAATAGCACCACCCCTCCCACGCAGATCAATACGACTCCCATAATAATCAACATCTTACCTATCCCGCCTGTTTCCATACTACCCCTTCTTTCTTACTCAATACTCAATACTCAATACTTAATACTTAATACTTATTTTTTATATTTCTTTCCTTCTCAGAATACGCACAACCGCAATACTTCTGGCAATAGATGCCTTTAGCATGCGCTTCATTATGCGCCTGCCGGAATCCCGGGCGAAAATCTTCATAATAAAACGCAATACCGGCCTCCTGGCCGACATCATGCCCAATCTTTTTAAGCGCCTCCTGATCCTGATACGGGCTTACCAGGAGCGTGGTTGAAAAATACTGCGCACCCTTGCTTTTAGCCTCTTGCGCAGTCTTAACAAGCCTCATCCTCCAGCACGCAAGGCAACGCTGCGGCTTTCCTACATCATGCTCAACCGCGCTTACAAATTCCTGCGGAACATACTCTGGCGCATCGAGTATAACGTTGGCTTCCTGCGCATATTTGACAACTTCCTGCCTACGGGCATGATATTCTCTTTGAGGATAGATGTTAGGATTATAGAAAAAAACATCGACATCAAAATTGTTTCCGCGCAAAAGTTTCAGCGGATAAATCATGCACGGCGCGCAACAGGTATGAAGTAATAGCCTCATCATTAAACAATAATTAGATAAAATATACTTTGGAAAAAATAAAGTAACAGCAAGAAAATGAGCGAAAATAAAAGTACGAACAACAATCGATCTTTATAGTTGCGCGGATTGTTTTCTTTTATAGGGACTCTATTAATCTTTACACAAAAAGCAGCGACAATAACGCCGATAATAGAAAATAAATTCCACAAGCCGATTAACATAAACTTTATCTTCAAAGAGCGATCACCACTGAATGTAAATATGCCCGCGAATAGGCTCGCCAAACATGAGCATAGCAAAAATAAAAAAAGGACCCACCAAGCATTTTTGTCATGTATTAAGAAATCGCAAACACTTACCTTAAATGGCGCACGTTGATTCATCCACACGTCATGTAATAAATTCTTCGCGGGCGCGGTTATTAGTATCCTCGTATAATTGATATTCTTTTGATTCTGTTTAACGCTAAGAAAAGCTAATAATGCAGGAGACAACCGCAATGTTTCTAAGTCTTGAGACTGACGATAACTTACAAAACTAACATTTTTTATTTCGGGGTATAATTCTGGGGTAACATGATTCACGACATAAATAGTCACGGGGATTATCGCATCACCATAAACTTTTGTAGACTTCAAAGGAAAATAAATCTTCTTTGTTGGAAAAGTAATCAACACGCTAAGACTATTAAAATTCATCTCTTTGAAAGACTCTGCATCAAACTTTTCGGCATCAGATACCCACGATACTGCAAACGAATAATCCTGGCCTATATACTCCTCTAAGATCGATTCAAAATCTAAAGGCACTTGTAAGTTCTTGCTTCTCACATAATCAAGAAAACTATCCTTATTTTTCGTGGTAACAAGCTCGGTAGTTAAACCCATTTTTTCAACATGCTCATGGATCTCAAAACCTTCTTGTCCAGCTAACTCTCCACCCGAGCGCATAAACGCTTCTTTAAGTCTTGATCTTTCATAAAATAACTCAAAAGGTAAAGTATAAATTTGTGATAATCGCATTAATTTTAGAGACTCGCTTACTACATGTTGAGCGTGTTGCTCTACATTAAAACCTTCAAGCATAGGAAAATCTTTGATTATATCTATTGTGGTCTGCTCTGGCTTGGAGGGAATGGGAAAAATCCATACAGCATTTCCTCCTTTCAGGCCATCGGTAAAAACTGACAAAAGCATCTTTTCAAAACCATTTTCGTAATTAATGGCGCATATCTGCCTATTCATTCTATGGAGCAACCATTGCGAACTATCGTTATCATAGGTAAGAAGTCCCCCATCAGCGAAAGCAGTCTTTATAAAAACGAATAGAAAAGCTACAATAATCAAAACGACCTGCACATAGGTGGGCCGCTTGATCACACGAGTAGCTAGAAACTGGCTCGCTCCTGTCTTATTTGCTACTTTCTCAAAAACATTATTTTTATTATCCACCCCACTCTCCTTTCGATTGTAGTAGCCTACTTCGAAGGAAAAATCCATTTTCTTTAAACCTGCAGCAATGGAAGAAATGTACTTAACCCCCAATCTACTCAAGAAATGACCGCTTATAATTCATTTGTATGTCCTTTGCGGTGACTTGGACTATTCATTTCAAAAACCTATAAATAAACCAGGTGGTTTGGTGTGTGGGTGGCTGCCAAGACGAAGCCCTCACCCGCGCGGACTCCGCCAAAGGCGGGGAGCACGGGTGAGGTGGATTGGAAGACAGGACCCACCACATAGCAGAAAACCACCGGCTTCATTTCTCAAACAACTCTTCTTGCTTCTCTTTGGTATATTGCAATCCGAAATGATCAAAGGTAAGCTTTGTTGCCACGCGGCCTCGGGAAGTGCGCTTTAAAAATCCTGCCTTTAACAGATACGGCTCAACTGTATCCACCACCGTATCCACTTCTTCATTCAAGCTTGCGGCCACGGACTCAATGCCAACCGGACCGCCGGCATAGGTCTCAAGTATCACCTTGAGCACCTTGCGGTCTAATTCATCGAGCCCGGCCTTATCAATCCTCAAATCATCCAAGGCCTTGGTTGCCGTCTCAAGCGTAATGGCCTTGGCCTTGGCAACCTGGGCATAGTCACGGATGCGCCGCAATAAACGATTGGCGATGCGCGGGGTGCCGCGGGCGCGCCGGCCGATTTCCTCCGCAGCTTCGATGTCAACCTCAATCATGAGCTTCTTTGCCGAATGAATAATAATCTTGGCTAAATCTTCCACCCGGTAAAAATCAAGATTGTAAAAAATACCAAACCTGCTGCGTAGCGGCGCAGCCAGCAAGCCCGAGCGCGTGGTTGCGCCAACCAAGGTAAACGGCTTAAGGTTAAATTTTATGGTCTTGGCATACGGCCCTTTATCAATCACAAAATCAATCTGAAAACTTTCCATTGCCGGATACAAAAATTCCTCAACCACCTTTGAAAGCCGATGGATCTCGTCAATAAAAAGGATATCCCCTTTATCAAGATTAGTCAGGATGCCGATCAAATCTCCGGCGCGCTCGATAGCAGGGCCTGAGGTCGCCGTAATCTTTGCATTCATCTCATGCGCCACAATATGCGCAAGCGATGTCTTGCCAAGCCCCGGGGGGCCTGAAAGCAACAAATGCTCAAGCGGCTCTTTGCGCTGCTTGGCAGCAGTCAAACAAACTTTCAGATTATCAATAATATCCTTCTGGCCGATGAAATCACTAAACTTCTTTGGCCGTAAGGATAAATTTAAAACCACATCCTCTTCTGACTCTACGCCATTACCGACTAACGAGACGTCGCGCGCAGCCCCGCCCTGCAAGAAAACCTGCCGGTCAGCGCTGTCAGAGTCACGCTTAGTTATTTTCTGCCTCATTTCCTGGCTCATAGGGAGTAATATTGTCTTTATTGCGGGTGATTTCGATATTGCCGAATACTTCCTTCTGCCGGGCAATAATCTCTTTCATGCGGATTAATTCAAGGATGGCTAAAAAGGTCACGATTATTTCAAGCTTATTCTTTGCTTTTGCAAACAGCTCCTCGATAGTCACTGCCTGCGTTACTAACAGAAGGTGCAAGATCTGATGCACCTTCTCTTCAATCGTAAACTCATCTTTGACTACTTCATAAAAAACATTCTTGGGGATCTCTTCTAAGGCTTTGGAAAAAGCGCTGATTAAATCAAAAATGCTCGCTTCGAAATAGGTTGCTTTCTCAGGTGCGCTCTCAGTCGGGGCCTCGACCTTCGGACGCTTAAACACTTCCTGCTGCGCTGCCTCGCGCTGCCGCAGTTGCTCGGCGATCTCTTTAAACTTCTCATATTCAAGCAACCGGCGCACCAGCTCTTCCCGAGGATCCTCCTGCGGCTGGTCAGCAGGCGTTTCTTCAGCTGGTAAAAGCATCTTTGATTTTATCTGCATAAGGGTCGCAGCCATAACCAAAAATTCGCCCGCAATAGACAAATCCAAAAGCTGCATCAGATTAAGGTACTGCAGGTATTGCTCGGTTACCTGGGCAATAGGTATATCATAAATATTAAGATGATCTTTCTTGACCAGATACAACAACAAGTCAAGCGGACCTTCAAACAACTCTATCTTTACCTTATATCCCATAGCTTACCTATATTATAGCATCTGCATTGCCGCAGCAACATCCTTCATGGTAGCAGCAGCAACATCACACGCCTTTTCCCGACCTTGTTTGAGTATGTTCAAAATAACCGCCTTGTCCTGAACGAGTTCTGCGCGGCGCGCGTGCAAAGGAGCGAGCTTCTCAAGCAGCCCTTGTGCTAAACGCTTCTTACACTCTGTGCAGCCAACCTTTGCATTCGTGCACCAATCGTATACCGCTTCTTTCATTTCAGGAACAAAAATACTATAGTAAGTATACACATTGCAATGTTCCGGATGCCCTTTATCGGAAAGACGAATACGTTTAGGATCAGTAAACATACTGGCGACTTTCTTCTTCAGGATTTCCGGAGAATCAGAAAGATTAATTGCGTTATCATAGCTTTTGCTCATTTTTCTTCCGTCGATTCCTAATAATTTTGGCGTGGTCGTAAGCATTGCTTCCGGCTCAGGGAACACC
>JAGOIJ010000093.1 GCA_017995695.1 Candidatus Omnitrophota bacterium
TTTAATAGCCATAACAATTTCTTCCAACGATGCATTGCCGGCGCGCTCGCCAAGCCCATTAATCGTGCAGTGAACTTGACGCACCCCGGCCAATACCGCGGAAAGTGAGTTTGCCACAGCCATGCCTAAATCATCATGGCAATGGATAGCCAATACCGCCTTATTAATGTTAGGCACATTATTAAGGATAGCGGTAATTAATGCATAGACTTCCTGCGGATAGCTGTATCCTACCGTGTCCGGGATGTTAATCGTGGTTGCCCCTGCGTCAATCGCAGTCTCAATAACGCGGAAGAGAAAATCATGCTCGGAGCGCGTGGCGTCTTCAGGCGAGAATTCAATGTCATCACACAGCCTGCGCCCAAGCTTGGTCGCATCTTTTGCCAACGCGAGAATCTCATCTTCCGGTTTTCTGAATTTATACTTAAGATGGATCTTGGATGTAGCAAGAAAAAGATGCACGCGCGGATGACGGGCAGCTTTAACTGCCTTAGCTGCTGCCTCGATATCCGGCTTTAAACAGCGCGCCAGACCGCACACGCCGCTTTTCTTGATTGCCCGAGCGATCGTCTGCACTGCCTGGAAATCTCCGGGCGAGGCAATGGGGAATCCTGCTTCAATGAAATCAACATTGAGCCGCTCAAGCTGATACGCAATCTCAAGCTTCTGCTGCGGGGTCAAGGATGCACCCGGCGCCTGTTCGCCATCTCTGAGTGTTGTATCAAAAATAATTATTTTTTCCACGCTTACCTCGCCTTACTCTATACTCTATACTATTTCTTCATCCACGGCATCATCTCGCGCAGCTGTTTACCTACCTTCTCAATTGGATGATTGTCGCCTTCTTGCATCAAGCGATTAAAATTCGGTCTCCCGGCTTCGTTCTCCTTGATCCATTCACGCGCGAATTTTCCCGTTTGGATTTCTTTTAACATTTTCTTCATTTCCTTGCGCGTGCGCTCGGTGATAATTCTCTTGCCGCGGCTCAAATCTCCATAACAAGCAGTATTGGAAACGCCTCGGCGCATTCCGGAAATACCGCGCTCCTGGATCAAGTCAGTAATGAGCTTTAACTCATGCAATACTTCAAAATATGCAATCTCTGGCTGGTATCCTGCTTCAACAAGCGTATCAAACCCAGCGCGGATTAACTCCGTTACGCCGCCACACAATACCGCCTGTTCGCCAAAAAGGTCGGTTTCAGTTTCTTCTTTAAACGTCGTCTCAATAACACCGGCCTTAGTAGCACCCAATCCTTTAGCATAAGCTAAGGCAATCTTGAGCGCCTCGCCGCTTGCGTCCTGGAAAACGGCAACTAAGGAAGGCACGCCCTTGCCCTCTTCATACATCCTACGCACTAAAGCGCCCGGGCCTTTGGGAGCAATCATAAATACATCAACTGTCTTCGGAGGCTTGATCTGCTTAAAATGAATATTGAACCCGTGAGAAAAACAGAGCGCCTTGCCTTTTTTCAGATTAGGCTTAATTGCCTCTTGATACACCTTTGCCTGCACATGATCTTGCGTAAGGATCTGGATGATATCCGCTGACTTTGCAGCTTCAGCAGCAGACACCGGCACAAAGCCATCAGTCTTGGCTTGTTCAAAGTTTGGGGTGCCGGGCATTTCCGAAACCACCACGCGCACGCCAGAATCGCGTAAACACAAAGCCTGCCCTCGGCCCTGAATGCCATAGCCGATGATTGCTACGGTCTTGTCTTTCAGCAACCCTAAATCTGCGTCGTTGTCGTAATAAATCTTAATCATTTTTTTCCTCCGTTTTGTATTGAGTATTATGTATCGAGTATTAAGTATGGGATTGCACTCAATACTCACAACTCAATACTCAATACTGAATTAGTATGCCATTGCCACTCTACCCGTGCGAATTAATTCCTTAATCCCAAACTTCTCCAATGAATCCAGCAACTGTTTAATCTGATGCTGATCGCCAACCACCTCCACTATCGCAACGCTGCCCTTGTGATACACCAACTTCCCAACATATTTATGCAGAACGCTCTCAAGTTTTTTCTTATCTTTAGCTGCACACTCAACCTTAAGCAGGATTAATTCCCGGTCAACATGCTCTTTCTTGGTAAAATCCGTCACTGAAATAACATCAATCAGCTTATTCAGCTGCTTCTTGATCTGCTCGAGGATTGCCTCATCTTTTGCCTCAACCACAATCGTCATATATGAAACGAGCGGATCCATAGTTTCGGATACTGCTAATGAAGCTATATTATAACCGCGCGCGCTAAATAATCCTGCTACGCGCGCTAATACGCCGAATTTGTTTTCAACCAACACCGAAATGGTATGTCTCATGCTAATCCTTCCACAATCATCTTATTTATCGCGCTTCCTGCCGGCACCATCGGAAATACGTTTTCCTCTGCCTCAACGCGAAAATCAACAAACACAGTATTATCAATAGCGATCGCTTTTTCGATTGCCGCGCGAACATCTTCTTTTTTAGTCACTAAGATTCCCACGGCGCCGTAACTTTCAGCAAGCTTCACAAAATCAGGAGCGGTAATGCACACCTGTGAATAGCGACGCTTATAAAACAACTCCTGCCATTGGCGCACCATACCCAGATACCCGTTATTGAGAATAAACACTTTCACGTTAATTTTATTACACACGCACGTTGCCAGCTCTTGAATGTTCATCTGGATTGAGCCATCGCCTGCGATATCAATAACCGTCTTATCAGGACGGCCCATTTTTGCGCCCATAGCCGCAGGAAATCCAAATCCCATCGTGCCTAACCCGCCTGAAGAGATAAAGGTGCGAGGCAGATCATATTGATACCACTGCGCTGCCCACATCTGATTCTGGCCTACTTCAGTCGTTATAATGGCATCGCCTTTCGTTACCTCGTAAACTTGCTCTACCACATACTGCGGCTTAATCAAAGCGCTATCTTTGTATTGCAAAGGATATTTTTTCTTAAGGCCTTCAACGTGTTTCAGCCAATCTGCAGTATCAGGCAGTTTTTTAATCTGTGCCATTAATTCATGTAAAATAGTTTTCGCATCCCCTACAACAGGCACATCCACCCGCACATTCTTGCTGATCGAAGACGGGTCAATATCGATATGGATCACTTTGGCAGTTGGGGCAAAGGTATCAATCCTACCTGTTACTCGGTCGTCAAAACGCGCGCCCACCGCAATGATTAAATCTGAATCAGTAATGGCGTGATTCGCATACGCAGTGCCATGCATGCCAAGCATGCCCAGCGACAGCTTGTGCGTTGCAGGAAACCCACCAATCCCCATCAATGTCCAGGTTACCGGAGCTTTAATCTTTTCCGCTATTTGTCTAAGTATTGCATGAGCTCCGCTGGTAATAATGCCACCGCCGATATAAAGGATAGGCCGCTTGGCATTGCTGATAAGTTTGGCAGCTTTTTTGATCTGTCCCGGATGCCCGTTATACGTAGGATTGTAGCTACGCATCTTCACCTCTTCAGGCCAGATGAACTCTGCATCTTGCAGCTGAATATCTGAAGGAATGTCGATCAGCACCGGACCTGGACGGCCGGTGGTGGCAATATAAAAAGCCTCGCGCACAATACGCGCCAAATCTTTTACATCTTTTACTAAATAATTATGTTTAGTAATCGGTCGCGTTATGCCGGTTACATCTGCTTCCTGAAACGCATCATTGCCAATCAAGAATGTCTTCACCTGCCCAGTAATCGCAATCATCGGAATTGAATCCATGTAGGCATTGGCGATACCTGTAGTCAAATTAGTGGCGCCTGGCCCAGAGGTTGCTAAACACACGCCGGGCTTTCCTGTTGCTCGAGCATATCCGTCAGCAGCGTGCGCAGCGCCCTGCTCATGGCGAGGCAAGATAAACTTCAAGTCTGAATCGTAAAGTTTATCAAAAATAGGCAATACCTGTCCGCCAGGATAGCCAAACACCACTTCCACCCCTTCACGCTTTAAACACTCTAATAAGATTTCTGCTCCGGTCATAAATGAGGCCACAACTTACAGAGCCGTAGTTTAACTTTGGCGACGTAAGTTGTTGGGCCGAATTTACTCCGAGCCTGCGCAAAAATCTCAACAAGATTTTTGCGCGCTTAGGTTCGGAGTTATGGTTTATTATTTAAGAATCGCTCCCTTATCCGCTGAACTCACTAACCGCGAGTATCTCGATAGATACCCTGTCTTGATCTTTGGCTCAACTGCCTTCCAACCCTTAAAACGCTTATTCATTTCTGCGGCAGTTATTTTGAGGTCAATCTTGCGATTGGGTATATCAATGACAATGGTGTCGCCATCTCGAACAATAGCAATCACGCCGCCAGCTGAAGCCTCCGGTGACACATGGCCGATGCAAGGGCCCTTGGTGCCGCCGGAAAATCTTCCGTCGGTAATTAAAGCCACGGAATCCTCTAAACCTAAACCCACGATCGCGGCTGTTGGCGCAAGCATCTCACGCATACCCGGTCCGCCCGCAGGGCCTTCATAGCGAATCACCACCACGTCCCCTGATTTAATCTTACCATTGAGAATCGCCTGCATCGCCTCTTCCTCGCGGTTAAACACTTTTGCCTTACCAGTGAATTTCATCATCTTCGCGCTCACTGCTGCCTGCTTTACCACGCATCCGTCAGGGGCAAGGTTACCGAACAACACCGCAATCCCGCCTTGCTTATGGTAGGCGCGTGCTTCAGTGCGAATCACATCCTCATCATAAATCGTCGCGGCATCGGCAATGGCGAATGTTTTCTC
Organism: Candidatus Omnitrophota bacterium; assembly: GCA_017995695.1. GTDB lineage: Bacteria > Omnitrophota > Gorgyraeia > Gygaellales > Profunditerraquicolaceae > JAGOIJ01. The sequence continues at coordinate 4,757 of JAGOIJ010000093.1, forward strand.
GCCGCTCACATTCAGGGTATCATGAAGCTTTGATTTCAAACGCTTAAGCACTGCAGGAATCCCACCGGCATATTCCAGATCTTCCATAAAATGTTCGCCCGCTGGCTCGATATTCGTAATATGCGCAACGGTCTTACTGATTTCATCAAACTTCTTTAAGGGAAAATCTAAACCTGCCTCATGGGCAATGGCCATCAGATGTAGCACGGTGTTGCTTGAACCGCCTAACGCCATATCCACGGCAATCGCATTTTCAATTGACTTTTTGGTGATAATATCGCGCGGCTTGATATCTTTTTTCACCAATTCCACAATACGCTCGCCGCTGGCTTGGGCGATCCTGCGCTTTTTTGCTGAGATCGCTAATGCAGTGCCGCAACCAGGCAAAGACATCCCCATGGTTTCCGTTAAACACGCCATGGTATTGGCAGTATATAAACCCTGACAAGATCCAGCGCCAGGACACGCCTCCATTTCAAGACACGCTAATTCTTCCTCGCCAATCTCACCCTTCTTCGCCTTAGCCACTGCTTCAAAGGTATCATGCACAAACGCTAATTTTCTTTTGTTGTAGCGGCCGGAAAGCATAGGACCCGCGGTAACAATGATTGCCGGGATATTAACGCGCGCGACACCCATCAGCATTCCCGGAGTAATCTTATCGCAATTCGTCAAGCAAATAATACCATCAAGCTGATGCGCGTTGCACACTGTCTCGATAATATCAGCGACGGTCTCGCGTAAAGCCAAAGGATAACACATGCCAAGATGACCCATGGCAATGCCGTCGCAAATCCCCGGCACGCCGAAGAAAAAAGGAACACCTCCGCCATAGCAGACGCCGCGCTCAATGAAACGCTCCAGATCACGCATCCCGATATGTCCGGGAATCAAATCAGTAAACGACGTTGCCACGCCAATAAACGGCTTGCCTAAATCCTTTCGGCTTATCCCTGTCGCATGTAGCAACGCCCGGTGCGGGATTCTTTCAATTCCTTTTTTAATCGTATCAGATCGCATAGTCATCTCCCTAGAAACATGTTTAAATTCTAAATCCTAATATCGAAATCCTAAACAAATACAAAATACAAAATTATAAATTCAAAACAAAATCTTTTGTTTTGGTCATTTGGATTTATGATTTTTAATTTGTTTAGAGTTTAGGATTTCGGATTTAGTATTTATTTAATCCGCTCCTTCGCCATCATGCACTACTTCTGCCGCTTCTTCACGCTTGCGCGTAATCACGCGCTTTAAGGTCACGTACTTATCAACCAGCTGCTTATTATTCACGGCATTGAGCTGCTTAAAGAGAAATTCGAACTTTTGCTCAATCTCACCAGCAATCAAATCGCGAATCTCTTTTGACAGACCCATAATTTCTTTCTTGAACGGCCCTAATGCCTTTTTGCGCGTCTTATAGAAAAATTGCTCTTCAGTTTCGCCTTCCTTGCGCTCTGAAGCAGCGTTAACTTTAAGCCAATCGTAGATCTTGGTTCTTAACTCCACAGGAAAATGCTTGCTTTCATACATCATATTCTGGAACTCAGTAGCTAAATGCACTTCCGCGGTCTCCGTTTCAGGGAATTTATGAAATGCCTCAGCAGGTAACGTCGAAGCACCGTGTTGCACAGCGCCTGCCATGCCATATTCATCGCGCGCAATCTTGGAAATTACTTTCAAGGTATCAAAATCAAGCTTGACCTGCGCGACGCTTCCATCAGGCAGCACCACGCCGCCATGCGATGTCCCAGTTTGAACACTGATCTTGCTAATGCCAGTGCGTCCCTTGCGTCACCGCTGCTTGAAACCATTCATAAACGCGCGCAAATCTTCCGGGGTTGAATTCTGATGCCCTACTTC
>JAGOIJ010000094.1 GCA_017995695.1 Candidatus Omnitrophota bacterium
AAAGATCTTTGTACATTGGTTGCTGGGAATGCTTGGAAGATATGCGACGTCTCCTATAGGAACGATGGGCGCAAGCTTTTTGAGGCTACGATACGTTGGTTCGGCCATCTTGATATAGTGGTTAACAACGCAGCTGTCTTGGGTCCAGTTGGCCCGGTTGTTGCTGTAGATGCGCAAGCCTGGCAGCGCGCTATTGAGATTGACCTTTATGGAGTTTTTTTGTGCAGTAAGGAAGCCTTGAAGCATATGATGCGACAAAGGTCAGGGAAAATCATTAATCTTTCCGGCGGCGGGGCAGCATCGCCACGTAAAAATCTTTCAGCGTACGCATCCGCAAAGGCAGCAGTGGTGCGTTTTACCGAAACGCTTGCTGAAGAGGTGAGCGAATATAATATTCAAGTTAATGCTATTGCCCCAGGCGCAGTCAGCACGGCTATGACGAAAGATATTATCAAGCATCGCCGGGAAGCGGGGAAATCAGAGGTAAGCGTTGCCCAGCAGTGTCTTGCAGGGCGTGGGGCATCGGTTGACTCTGCGGCTGGACTTGCGGTATTTTTGGCATCCGGCGCATCGAACCACATAACCGGGAAATTAATAAGCGCGCAATGGGATGATTGGCGGCGGATGGGCCCGCATATAAAAAAGAGGATTTTATCCTCGATGTATACGTTACGTAGAATCGATGGAAAGAATTTTAAAGAGGTACGCCGTGCTTAATGTCGGTATTATTGGCGCGGGCTATATCGGCACCAAGCGTGCCTTGGTTGCGCAAGATCAACCAGGTTGCGCAGTGCGCATTATTTGTGATATTGATCAAGCTCGGGCGCGTCGCCTGGCCAAGGAGTGTGGTTGTCAAGCCACGACTGATTGGAGAAAAGTTGTCGCGCATCCTGAGATTGATGCCGTGGTAGTCGCAACGACCAACAATTTTCTAGCTACCATCAGTATTGCTGCGGCAAAAAACAAAAAACATATACTTTGCGAAAAGCCTTTGGGCCGCACGCTTAGCGAAGCAAAGAAAATCTACCAGGTTGCCCAAAATCAGCACGTTGTGCTCAAGACCGGTTTTAACCTGCGTTTTCATCCTGCCTTGCAAAAGGCGCACGCTTTGTATAAGCAAGGTTGTATTGGCAAGCTTCTGCTTTGCCGCGCACTATACGGTCACGGAGGCAGGCCCGGGTATGATAAAGAGTGGCGTATGAGGCCGGCAATTTCAGGAGGAGGCGAACTTTTGGATCAGGGGGTGCATCTGGTTGATCTTTTTCAATGGTTTATGGGGAATAGCAAAGAAGTATTTGCTATGACTGAAAATATGTTTTGGCATAAATCATCGCTTGAAGATAATGCCTTTATGCTGCTAAAAAATAAAACTAATGTTATAGCTTCTGCTCATGTGAGCCTTACGCAATGGAAGAATGCGTTTTTGTTTGAGTTGATCGGAGAAAAAGGCTTCCTGCGCGTAGAAGGGTTAGGCAAAAGCTACGGCCCGCCGAAACTTACCAAAGGCGTAAGAAAAAAACTTGGCCAGAGGCCACATGAATCTATTACTCAATTTCCCGATACCGATGTATCGTGGAGGCACGAGTGGAAGGAATTTGTAGCTTCGATACAGCGTAAGAAGGTTCCATTAGGAAGCGGCTTAGATGGCCTGGCCGCAAGCGCTGTCATCAGCGCGTTGTATCGGTCTGCTAAGAGTAAGAAAATTGAGCAGGTAGGAGGCATGATATGAACGATAGGACATTCATTGACTCGTATTTTATAGACCAGAAGAAAATTCTCGATACTATTGCTAAAGACAAGATCGAGAAGGTTATCGCTTTATTATTTGAGGCATGGAAGGAGAAGCGGAGAATTTTTATCATAGGCAACGGAGGTTCTGCTTCGACAGCAACGCACTTTGCCGCAGATCTAAATAAGACCTCTATTGTTGAGGGGAAGCCCCGCTTCAAGGCCATGGCGTTGGTGGATAATGTACCTTGGGTAAGCGCGTTGATTAATGATGAAGGCTTTGAGAATCTTTTTGTTGAGCAGTTGAAGCATTTCTTTGAGCCGGGGGATGTGCTTATCGGCATCAGCGTGCACGGCGGATCAGGCAAAGATAAAGCAGGGCTTTGGTCGCAGAATCTCTTAAAGGCGATACAGTATGTAAAAGACCGCCAAGGAGTGACAATCGGCTTAAGCGGTTTTGACGGAGGAGCGATGAGAGATTGTGCTGATGTCTGCGTGATTGTTCCTATGAATTCTACGCCGCACGTTGAATCGTTTCATGTAACTCTTGAGCATTTGATTGTTAATTGTCTCAAAGCAAAGATTCAGGATTATGCTTAAGAAGGCCATCTTTCTTGACCGGGACGGCGTCATTAATGAAGTGCTTATTAAAGAAGGGCAGCCGCATTCGCCGCATAGCCTTAATGAACTTCGGCTGATGCCTCGCGTAGCCAAGAATATAGAGGCTTTCAAACAATGTGGATTCTTATGTATCGTTGTTACTAATCAGCCTGACGTTCGACGAGGCCTGCTTACGCCGGGGGCGCTTACAACCATGCATGAGCACATCAAGTCTGTCTTAAACCTTGACGATATCTTGGTGTGCACGCATGATGATCGCGATAATTGTTTATGCCGTAAGCCCCGGCCAGGGATGTTGCTTGAGGCGGCACAGCGATGGGGAATTGACCTTGCCAGTTCTTATATGGTCGGAGATCAAGAGCGCGATATGCAGGCAGCGCAATCTGCCGGTTGCCGGGGGATTTTGTGCCGGGCAAGTTATAATAAACAGGTGCAGGCTGATTTTACGGTAGATTCTTTGGATGAGGTCGTGTCATTGTTACGTTTAAGGATGAGCCATGGGAAAAACAGCAGTGCCTAAGATAAAAATTTTTGCGGACAGCGCTGATTTATCTGAAATGATTAGGCTGTATCAGCAAAAAGCGGTGCAAGGGTTTACCACTAATCCCACGCTCATGCGTAGGGCAGGAGTAACCGATTATCGTTTGTTTGCCCAGGCAGCGCTAAAGGCGATACCGGATCTGCCCATATCATTTGAAGTGTTTTCTGATGAGTATGAGGGGATGCAGCGTCAGGCGCGCATGATCGCGCAATGGGGAAAGAATGTGTTTGTCAAAATCCCCATTACTAACACTAAAGGGCACAGTTCAACCGCTTTGATCAAGGATTTGACCAAAGATGGATTGCAATTGAATATTACCGCGATCCTCACCCTCAAGCAGGTTGAGGAAATTGCGGGTGTTCTGAATCCGAAGGTTGCTTCTATCGTTTCGGTGTTTGCGGGCCGCATCGCGGATACAGGAGTTGACCCTGTGCCGCTTATGAAACAAGCGGCTTGTGTACTTAAGGATAATCCTCAAGCACAACTTTTATGGGCAAGCTCTCGCGAACTGCTTAATATTATTCAGGCTGAGGCGAGTGGTTGCCATATTATTACCGTAACTGCCGAGATTCTCAAGAAAATCCCCTTACTCGGTCGCGATCTCGCTGCGCTGTCGCTTGATACGGTTAAGCAGTTTTATACTGATGCGCACTCTGCGGGGTTATCATTACAATAGGATAATGTCATGCTGAAGAAAATAAAGAAAGATATTCCCGTTCTTATGTTATTGTTGGTGCTGTATTTATTTATTGCCCTGCCGCGCGTTGCGTATTTTGAGCTTGATCACGGCGATGAGTTCTCTGATGCGGATATCCTTCTTTCAGGAGAAAACTTCATCAAATTTGGCTTCCTGAAAACGCATTTCTTGCCTATGTATGATGTGCAGCTTGAAAAACCAGGCGCGTTTTATACGCATTTTCCTGCGCTTTCAAGCGTTATTAATGGATGGCTGCGTTTCATTGTTCATACCGACTCACTTATGTTCTTCCGGGCTTTCGCGGTTGGCGTCTCGTTTCTTAATATTGTCGCGTGGTATCTTTTTGTAAGAATGCTCACAGGTTCGCTGCTGGCGGGTTTCCTTGCGGCACTATTCACTTTCACAAACCCCATTAATATCTTTTGCATGGATTCCATCCATGAATTGGCATATTCTGATTTTGCTCGATCTGTTTGCATGCTGTTGTTCTTGGCAATCATTAAAATGACGCAGGCGAAATCTCATCAGCGTCGTTTGCTTTTTGCGCTCTTGGGGCTTGCGCTTCTTTTTGAGGCATGGGTAAGCTTTGAATACTTTTTTTACCTGGCGCTTTTTTTCCTGCTATTCGACATCTTTTTTACCACCTTCCGTGGAAGAATTAGCCTGTCCGTTAAGATTGGGCTGGCTTCCTGTTTTGTGCTTGGTTTTTGTATGCATTTCGGTTTAGTTATTTTGCATTTTAATGGAATCCAGGGGGCAATCGCAGATTTACACAGCGCTGCGGTAAGGAGGATCGCCAGCAGCCCAGATTCTCCGGTTCCCTTGACGCTTGCAAGCTGGTTTAATCTTGTTTTGTTGCGCAATTTCTCACTTGTTTTATTTTTCAGCGCCGCAACGCTTATTTCATTAGCGGTCAGTGGTGCTGCGTTATATTTTCAGCTCACCCGCGCATCGCGGGAGATTATCAAGCAGCTTTTGCGTCTTGCCTTGTTATTAAGTATTTGCGGCATCAGCTGGTATGTCACATTTCCGGCGCACTCTTTAGCGCATACCTTTGTCTTCTTTGTCTCGCGGCATCTGATTCCGGTTGCTTCAGTGCTCTTTGCTGCTTTTTGTCTTTTGGTATTGAGTTTTGTTGAAGAGAAGAATCCTAAGAGTATACTGAGCCGGGCAGTTGCGATGATTATTATCGTTATGATTGCTTTAAGCGGAATTTTCAAAAGCGAATTACCGGTACTCCCCGAAAGTAAGGCGCGCGCAGCCGATTTTCAGCGCATGAAATCATGTTTGCTTGCTTTACAGAAAGAAAGCGCAGCGCTTGATGAAGTCGCCCTTAACTATTATCGGTATCCTTTTATCCGTTATTATCTTCGTCGTCGCTGCACAGTTATCACTAGGCAAGAAGAGCTTTCCCGTAGGCTCGCGCTGCCTAAGTACTTTATTTTCATGCCGTATAATACTCCTGCTTCCCAGGCGTTGCTTGAGGCGCTGCGAGAGAAGTATGAGCTTCTGTTCCAATGTTCTTCAGGAAGGTTCCCCGCGTTTTTCTTTAAACTCAAGCCAACATCATAGGTATGCGCCTTGCACTCGTATTCAATCCGTTTAAGTACAAAATCCACGAGGAAAACTTAAGGATCGTGCAGAAATATTTCGGCATGTTTCCGCCGCTCTCCCTTGCCTGGGTTGCAGCAATCGCTCGTCAGGCAGGCCATGCCGTAACGATTATTGACGCGCGCACGCTGCACCTGGATAAAGAAGAAACGTTAAGTCGCCTTCGTGAATTTAAGCCGGATATCCTGGGTTTCATGATGACGACGTATATGTTTCCTGAAACCCTTGAGTGGATCCGTTTCTTAAAACAGAAACTCAATATTCCCGTGGTCGTCGGTGGTTATAATTTGAGGGTGTACCCTCGCGAGTCCATCAGCCACCCGGAAATAGATTTCGGCGTGATTGAGCAGGCCCTTGAAACCGTTCCGCAATTGTTGGCTGCTCTTGAGGGAAGAAGAAAACTTAACAACGTCGTAGGCTTGGCGTACAAGGAAGCAGGCGTCATAAAGCTTAATCCTGTGCAGCAGGTGAGTTTTGAGCAATTTCCTCATCCAGCGCGCGACTTGTTGCCTAACGAGCTTTATGCGGAATTCCCGACGGAACGAAAGAACTTCACGGTGATGGTGACGAGCCTCGGGTGTCCGCGAGTTTGTAATTTTTGCGAGGCAGGAAGAACCGCCTATAATCCTCGTTCGCCGCATACCGTTGTTAATGAAATGCAGGAGTGTTTTGAAAAATATGCTATCCGCGAAATTGATATTTTCGATTATGATTTTACCGCTGATAAAAAACGCGCTCTTGCTATCTGTCAGTTAATTAAGGAACGTAAACTTGATATACTCTGGGCTTGCCGATCGCGCATCGATGTCGACTTGGACCTTTTGCAGGCGATGAGAGAGGCTGGTTGCGGTAGAATCTATTATGGCATTGAATCCGGGTCCCAGGACATCCTCGATACAATTCAGAAAGGGATAACCCTTAAGCGCGTTCGGGAAACGATCGGATATACCCGCCAACTGGGCATGAAGGCATTAGGTTTTTTTCTTATCGGCGCTCCCGGCGATACAAAGAAAACGGTCAGGCAGACTGTCGCATTCGCCAAAGAGCTAAAATTAGAATACGTGCAATTTTCTAAGACGCTGGCAAAGCCTTTGACACCGTTGTGGAAGAAAATGGTTGAAGAGACGGGTAAGGATTATTGGAGGGAGTGGGTGCTTGGCAAAGAAATTGATCGACCGCTTGAAAGGCCATGGACTGATCTTAGCAATAGTGAGGTTGATCGGCTGGCAAAATGGGCGTATGTGAGCTATCACTCCCGGCCGGGATTTCTCTTATGATCGACGCTGGCAGTGAAATCGTTTAAGGAGTTCAAAAGAAAATTCTTAGGTTATATCGAGATGGTCTTTAGTCAGAAAAACGGATCAATAGCCGATGATGACTTTGTTG